>NZ_JBWOPL010000070.1:0-93909 GCF_056451265.1 Rhodocaloribacter sp.
AAAATAAGCCATGCGCCCGTCGGTATGGAACCGTTTCGAAGAAAAAAACCATTTTCCGTCAAATGACCACATTCCCGCGCCGCATGGTTCCCCGGGAGAATGTATCTCAAACCGAGACGCGTTGTGGGGCGCGCACGGTGCGCCCGATGGCGTCGGCGATGAGCCGGATCTGTCGCATCATCTCGACGAACTGCTCGAAGAAGAGCGACTGCGGGCCGTCGCTCCGGGCGTTGGCCGGGTCCGGATGAACCTCCACCATCAGCCCGTCGGCTCCGGCGGCGACGGCGGCGCGCGCCATCGGGAGCACCTTGTTCCGGAGGCCCGTTCCGTGGCTCGGATCGACGACGATGGGCAGGTGGCTCTTGGCCTTGACCACCGGCACGGCCGAGAGGTCGAGCGTGTTGCGCGTGTACGTCTCGAAGGTGCGGATGCCGCGCTCACACAGGATCACGTGCGGGTTGCCCTGCGCCATCACGTACTCGGCGCTCATGAGCCATTCGTCGACCGTCGCCGAGAGGCCGCGCTTGAGGAACACCGGCTTGTCGGTCTTGCCGATCTCCTTGAGCAGGGAGAAGTTTTGCATGTTGCGCGCGCCGATCTGGAAGACGTCGGTATACGGGTAGATGACGTCGATCTGCGCCGGCTCCATGACCTCGGTGATCACGCGAAGGTCGTGCCGGTCGGCGGCGGCGCGGAGGATGCGCAACCCCTCTTCGCCGAGGCCCTGAAACGAGTACGGCGACGAACGCGGCTTGAAGGCCCCGCCCCGGAGGAACGTCGCGCCGTGCGCCGCCACGTGCGCCGCCGAAGCCTCCATCTGCTCCTCACTCTCGACCGAGCACGGCCCCGCCATCACCACCACCTCCTCGCCGCCCACACCCACGCCGCGCACGTCGACGACCGTGTTCTCCTGCTTCCACGAACGGCTCGCAAACTTGTACGGCTCCGTGACGCGATACACGTCCGCCACGCCTTCGAGCACCTTGATGTGCCGCACGTCGAAGTCGGGCTTGACGCCGATGGCGCCGAGAACGGTCTGTTGCACCCCGCTTGAACGGTGCACGTCGAACCCGTACTGATTGAGCCGCTCGATGACGGCCTGAATCTGAGGCTCGGGCGCGCCCACGTTCATCACCACTACCATACCTATCACCTTGTTTTTATCGCGTATGAGCCGTTTCCTCCCTGGACCCGGCAGTATACGACTCCCGAAAAGATGCCGCAATCCCTCCGAATCACCGGATCAGGACGAGGCGATAATTTTTCCGCCCCTTGCGAACGACGACTGCCTTGCCTTCGATGGTGTCTTCGAGCGTGATGCGAGCGTTTTCGCCGGCCACACGGCGGTTATTGACGTACGCGCCGCCGCTCCGCACGAGCCGCCGCGCCTCCCCCTTCGACGCCGCCGCGCCGCTTTCGACCAGGAGGTCGATCACGCCGACGCCTTCGCCCTCGAAGCGGGCGCGGGGCAGCTCCGCCGACGGCACGTCCTCGAAGATGTCGAGAATGTCGGCCGGCGAGAGGGCGTCCATCGCCCCGCCGAAGAGCACCTCCGACGCCTGTTCGGCGCGCGCCAGTTCCGCCTCGCCGTGGACCATCCGCGTCACCTCCCGCGCCAGCCGCCGTTGCGCCTCTCGCCGCTCCGGAGCCGCTTCGGTGACCGCCGCCAGCTCCTCGATCTCGGGCCGCGTGAGCCACGTGAAGAATTTCAGGTACCGAACCACGTCGCGATCGTCGGTGTTCAGCCAGAACTGATAGAACCGATACGGCGACGTGAGCCCGGGATCGAGCCACACCGTGCCGGACTCGGTCTTTCCGAACTTCGTGCCGGCGGCGTTCGTCACGAGCGGGAAAACCAGCCCGTGGGCTTTCTCGGAACGCATTCGGCGGATGAGGTCGGCCCCCGCCAGAATATTCCCCCACTGATCGCTGCCTCCCATCTGAAGCGTGCATCCGTACCGATCATGCAACACGAGGTAGTCGTACGCCTGAAGCAGCATGTACGTGAACTCGGTATACGAGATGCCGTCCTCCGACTCGATCCGGCGCTTGACCGACTCCTTGGAGAGCATGTAGTTCACCGTGAAGTATTTGCCCACGTCGCGGAGGAAATCGAGGAGCGAGATCGAGCCGAGCCATTCGAGGTTGTTGACCATGCGAGCCGGGTTCGCCGCCGTCTCGAAGTCAAGAAACCGCCGAAGTTGTCCTTCGATGCCCGCCAGGTTCTCCTCCATTTTCTCCCGGGTGAGAAGCGGGCGTTCCTTGCTTTTCCCGCTCGGATCGCCGATGAGGCCGGTGCCTCCGCCGACGAGGGCGATGGGGGTGTGGCCGAAGCGCTGAAGCCGGGCCAGCGCCATGATGGGCAGCAGTGAGCCGACATGCAGGCTCGCCGCGGTCGGATCGAAGCCGATGTAGGCGGTGACCTTCTCCGTGGCGAGCGCTTCCGCCGCCTCCGGTGTGACGTGATAGACCATCTCGCGCCAGGCGTACTCGTCGTAGAGGCTCAGGGCCCTGGTCGTTTCGGCTTCGGTGCTTTCGGAAGAGATCGTAGACATGAACTCGAATCGCGCTTGTATTGATGGGTCACGGTCCCGGGGCGTCGCCCCGGCGCGCCGTTGCCTTTCTATTCCCCCGGCAGGCAGCGGATCCGGATAAAACGATTAATTGGGATCGATTGAAAGGCCGAAAAACCGCCCGCGCCCATGATTCACGGGTAATTTGCGAGCATGAGCGCGACGCGGGCCGTCCCCGCAAGCCTCGTCACTGATACCGTTCGAGGGTGAACTTCTCGCCGAGATACCGTTTGCGCACCTCCGGATCGGAGGCGAGCGCCTCGGCGGTGCCCTGTTTGAGGATCTTGCCCTCAAAGAGGAGATAGGCCCGGTCGGTGATGGCGAGCGTCTCGTGAACGTTGTGGTCGGTGATGAGCACGCCGATGCCGCGCCTCTTCAGGCCCGCCACGATAGACTGGATATCCTCCACGGCGATGGGATCGACGCCGGCGAAAGGTTCGTCGAGGAGGAAGAAGGCCGGGCGCGTGGCGAGCGCGCGGGCGATCTCGGTGCGTCGCCGCTCGCCGCCGGAGAGCATGTATCCCCGCGAGCGCCGCACCGTCTCCAGCCCGAACTCGGCGATGAGTTCCTCCACCCGCAGCCGGCGTTCCTCGCGGCTCATGGGCTGGTACTCGAGTACGGCATGGAGGTTGTCTTCGACCGTGAGGTGGGAGAAGATCGACGCCTCCTGCGCCAGATACCCGATGCCCCGCCGGGCGCGCGCATACATGGGCAGCGTCGTGATGTCGTTCTCACCGATGAAGACCTTGCCCTTGTCCGGGCGTTCGAGGCCGACGATCATGTGGAACGTCGTCGTTTTGCCGGCGCCGTTCGGCCCGAGCAGCCCGACGATCTCCCCCTGCCCCACGTTCAGGCTCACCGCCTTGACGACCGTGCGTTTCTTGTATCGCTTGATGAGGGCCTCCGCCCGAAGCATGAGCACATCGGAAGGCAGGGATTCTGCGAGGCCGTCGCCATGCTCGGCCTCTCGATCCCCCGCGCCCGGTGCAAAATCACTCTCCGGAAGGTCGGGCCATTCGAACGCGGTAGAGGGGCGAACCGGACTGCCGGGGATGACGCTGTGCGCGCGATGCCACGCCGCCATCGCCTTATCCTCCTGCTGAATCGCCTCGTACGCCTGCGCCAGAAGCACATACGCCATCACGTACGTCGGCACCATGCGCACCAGCTCTTCGAGGATCGGAATCGCCTTCGCCGGGTCGCCGCTCTTGAAATGGGCGAGGGCCTGTTCGATCTCTGAAATCGGCATGACGAACGGGGGTCGAAATCTTTCGGTGGAGGGAAAAGCGGCGTGAGGGCGTCCGGCCGAATCCGTTGCTTTCTCCCATGAAAGCGCCGGGACGTTCAATGATCCGGCCGGCGCTCTTGTTCTTCGCTTCCGGTGACGCCGGGGGCCGGGACACGGGACGCCGCCGCTCGAAAACGGTCGGTCCACGCGGTGAGACGTTCGAGCACGTCGGCGGGCAAAAGGCGCAGCTTCTCAGGGCGACGTTCGGGCTCCCACCGGAAGCCTTCGAGCCGAAACGGCTCCGGAATCAGCCCCACATCGTAATATGCTCCTTCCACGCCGCGATAAAAGCGGATGTCTTTGAGTTCGCCTGCGCCCTGCACGTCGAACACGACGCGGTCGGCGGAGGCGCGGACGGCGCCCTTGAGCGCGTGGGTCTCGTCGTCCTGGAGAAAATAGATCGCCTCGGCGTTCGGGCGGACGAAGAGGGTGCGGAGCGTATCGCGCTCGAAGAGGCCGAGCATCGTCCGGCCGCGCAGTTGTGAGATGCGATCGAGCGAGGTGTCTTGCTGCGCCACGAAGGCGTTCCCGACGATGAAGAGCGAATCGACGGCGCTCTCGCGGGCCGTCACGCGGAGGGTGTCGCCGTGGGCCTGCGCCCGCTGAAACCAGGCCGTCGGCTCGCGGAAGAGCCGGCTCTCTTCCCGGACGGGCCGGTCCTTCCGTCGCAACCGCTCGTACACCACGGAGTCCGCCACGGCGGCGAAATCACGCTGCCATATTTTCACCGAATCGAGGGCCACCAGACGCTGAAGGGAATCCAGCCGGAAGACGTCGAGGCGTCCGGCGCGAATGAGGAGCGTGTCCGCCGGCGCGCCCGTGGAGTCGGCGCGGAGTTGGATGAGCAGCGGTCGCCCCCGGATGCGGCTGACGGCGGCGCGGTTGTCGTTGAAGGCGCTTTGGCCGAAGAGGAACGTTCGCGTGGTCGAGTCGGAGGCCGCCGTCTCGTCTTCGTCGCCGCCGAGGCGTTCGATGAACACGTTCCCGCGGGCCACGGAGACCTCCGTCTCACGGAAATACGTGACGGAGTCGGCTTCGAGGTATGTCCGGTCGCCGGAGAGGTGCACGTCGTCGTAAAACTCGGCGCGCTTTTCATCGGACCAGTACGCCCCTGCGCGGCTCGTGAGCACCGTGGCGCTGTCGACGAGGGTGACGCCGTCCTCGAAGACGGCTCGTTTCTCTTCGGTGTGATACCGGCCCGAGGGCGCATACACGACCACGTCGCCGTCGGAGAGGCGCACTTTTCCGGTAGCGTATCCGATCTTCGTGCGCTTGTCGTACCGCACCTGCTCGGCGCGGAGCGTATCCCCCCGCTCGATGATGAGCACATCTCCGAGGAAGAGGAACTCGTCCCGGTCGGCGTACTCGGTGGCGCGGTTGGCGCGCAGGCCCGTATCGCCCTGCCGCAGCCGCACGTCTCCGATGAGTTCGAGCGCGTCGGCGGTTTCCTTGAGCAGTTCTCCGGCATGCAGGAGTTCGACCTCTTTCGGCTCGGCGTTCGTGGTGTCGGTAGCGGCGTGCGCCGTGGTGTCGGCAACGGCCTGCGCCGCGGCGCGAGGCCCGGGCGCAGCGATCAGCCCCATCACGAGGCCGAGGGTTCGTATCGTCTGCCGCGCGTTCACTGCTCGTCCTCCACCAGCCGCCGCCCCGTCACCCGCACCAGGCGGTACGTGGCCAGGTCTTCGTCGGCCTCCAGGTTATAGCCCTGAATGCGCTCCGCCTCGGTGGTGATCCGGACGAAACCGGGCGTGCGCACCTTCCGCGCGCGCTCGTCCCAGTGGAGGTCCTCGCTTTCGAGTCGCCGCCCTTCCCGCGTCACCACGATCACGTTCCCCTGCGCCTCGAAGCGCTGTTCCTGCTCGAAGTAATAGACCTGATCCGCCGTCAGCGTCGCCGACGAATCGCCTTCGGCGTCGAAGAGATACACCGTCACGCGGGGTCCGAGGCTGTCGGGCAGGCCGGTGAGCACCATGTACGTGCTGTCCTCGCGTTCGAACTCCGCCATGTACGCCGCTGCGATCTCCATGCGGGGGATCCCGTCTTCGCTGACGTAAAAGCGCGCCCGCCAGCTTTCGTGGTCCGGCAGGTCGACGCGGATTTGATCGACGGCCACCGGCGAGGGGGCGCGGCGTTCACATCCCGCGCCGAGCGCGAGGAGCGCGACTCCTCCGAAGAGCAGCGCTATGATACGGCTTGATGGGTTCATCCGGGCATTTCGGCTTTTCTCGCTCACGTCAACCGGACGCCCCGCTGAAGGGGCGTCCCCGGCGTGCGTGCCCCTGCAACGCCTCAGAGACGGCTCCTGTTCGCATCCCCTTTTTCGTGGTCGAAATGGCCTTCTCCACAACGTTCCCGGGCCTCCTTTCCCGCACCGGAGCCGTGCCTCCTTTTCTTTTCCCCCGCCGACCTTAAACCCCGGCTCCCCCTCCGTCTCTGTCTCAATATGAGACCCCGCAATAAATATTTTCACCTTGAGGTTATAATCGCACGGGTCCGTGTGTTTTTATTACATCACCAAGTGTCGAAACCCTCGAAACCCTTGAGTGCCGATCATGACCTCACAGACCCTCACGCTCCGTTCCTACCGTAACCTGCGGGCCTACCGCCGCGCCGCAGCGCTGGCCTCGGACATCTTCTGGATCACCCGCCGCTTCCCGCGCGACGGGCAGAACACGCTCAGCGACCAGATGCGTCGTCACGCGCACGCCATCCCGGACGCCATCGCGCGGGGCTGGCATCAACGCCACGATCCCTGCGCGTTCACGCAGGATCTCGACGCAGCGCTCAATGCCTGTCATCAACTCTCGCACTGGCTCAACGTCGCCAAGGCGTGTCAGTATCTCTCGGCGGACGAGCACCATGCGTTGATGACCCGGAAGAAGGAACTCCACCGCACTATTGCCCAGCTTCGGGCGCGCTGCGGGATGCTCTGCGAATAGCCCCCTCGCGTCCGAACCGGCTCCACGTCCTCCAACCGAGACGCGCTCCCGAGCCGAAACCCCCAAACCTACACGGCCCCGTCGACCGAAGCGGATCGGCAGGGCCGTGCTGTTTTCGTGCGGGATTGAAAAAACTATTGAGAGGGGGTGCGTACCTTGCTTCCGGAGCGCCCGGTGCACTCCGCACGACCTCCCTCACCAGCCTTCCCGATACCTCCGTGGCACAACTCATTGACGGCAAAGCCATTGCGGCACAGGTGCGCGGCGAGATCCGCGAAGCCGTGTCCGCATGGACGGCGCTGGGCCATCGCCCGCCGTGCCTCCGCGTCATCCTCGTAGGCGAAGATCCGGCCTCGGCCTCCTACGTGCGCGGCAAGCAAAAAGCCGCCCTCGAAGTCGGCATCGACGCCGACACGCTCACGTACGAAAGCGACATCTCCGAAGCCGAACTCCTCCGCGTCATCGACCGGCTCAACCGGGACGCGGGCGTCGACGGCATCCTCGTGCAACTGCCCCTGCCCGCCCACATCGACGAGCAAAAGGTCATCTATGCGCTCAACCCCGACAAGGACGTGGACTGTTTCCATCCGGCCAACGTGGGACGCATCATGATCGGGGAGCCGCACTTCCTGCCGTGCACCCCCGCCGGCATCATGGAAATGCTCCGGCGCACCGGCATCGAGACCCGGGGCGCGCGCGCGGTCATCGTCGGGCGGTCGAACATCGTCGGCAAGCCCATGGCGAACCTGCTCCTGCAAAAAGGCGTCGATGCCACCGTCACGGTTTGCCACAGCCGCACGCGCGACCTGCCGTCGATTACGCGGCAGGCGGACCTCCTCGTGGCCGCCATCGGGCGCGCGCATTTCATCACGGCGGACATGGTGCGCGACGGTGCGGCCGTGATCGACGTGGGCATCAACCGGGTCGAGGACGCCGCGCGGCCGCGCGGCTACCGCCTCGTCGGAGACGTGGATTTCGACGCCGTCCGGGAGAAGGCGGGTTGGATCACGCCCGTGCCCGGCGGTGTGGGACCGATGACCATCGCGATGCTCCTCCAGAACACGCTCAAGGCTGCGCGGCGAAGCTGACCGGCCTCACCGCCGCGCCTGAAGCACGGCCATGCGATGCGCTTTGAGCGGCGCGGCCTCCTCGGGCGCGAAGTCCGGAAGCGGCAGACTCTCCAAAAACTCCGGCATCACCTCCCATATACGGGGCGAGCCCGCGGGCGCATTGGGCAACGTAAAAGAGACCGTGGCGTCTCCGGCATTGAAAAGAAGCAGGAACGTGTCGTCGGTGATGGGATGCCCCTGCGCATCCCGGTCGGCGATGCGGTCGCCGCGGAGGAGCATGCCGAAAGCGTGGAGGTCGGGCGCGCGCCAGTCGGCGTCGGTCATCTCGCGGCCCTCGGGGCTCCACCACGTCACGTCCTTGACGCCCGCCGCGTCGGCCTTCCCCGTGAGGAAGCGATGGCGACGGAAATTCGGATGCGCCTTCCGGAACGCGATGAGCCTGCGCACGAACTCGAGGAAGCGTCTTTTTCGGTCGTCGAGGTTCCAGTCGTACCAGTTGATCTCGTTGTCCTGGCAGTACGCATTGTTGTTGCCGCGCTGGGTGCGCGAGAGCTCATCGCCGCCGAGGAGCATCGGCGCGCCCTGCGAGAGCAACAGCGTACTTACGAGGCTCCGCTTGAGCGTCTCCCGGCAGGCCACAATCTCGGGATCGACCGCGGGGCCTTCCACGCCGCAGTTGATGCTGTAATTGGCGTCGGTTCCGTCCCTGTTCTCTTCGAGGTTGGCTTCGTTGTGCTTTTTCTCATAGCTGACCAGGTCTTCGAGCGTGAAGCCGTCGTGCGCCGTGACGAAGTTGATCGACGCGAAGGGTTTGCGCCCGGAATGTTCATAGAGGTCGCTCGAGCCGGCGATGCGGGTGGCGAACTCCCCGCCGACGCCGGCATCCCCGCGCCAGAAACGGCGGACGGCATCGCGGTATTTGCCGTTCCATTCGGCCCATAGCCAGGGGAATTCACCCACCTGGTAGCCGCCCCGCCCCACGTCCCACGGCTCGGCGATGAGCTTGACCTGGCTGAGCACCGGATCCTGCTGGATCACCTGAAAAAACGCCGAGAGCATGTTGATCTCGTAGAGGTCGCGGGCCAGCGCCGCCGCCAGGTCGAAGCGGAAGCCGTCTACGTGCATCTCTTGCACCCAGTAGCGCAGGCTGTCCATGATGAGTTGAAGCACGTGCGGGTTGCCGACGTTGAGCGTGTTGCCGGTGCCCGTGAAATCCGCCAGAAAACGGCCATTCGTCTCGCTTTCCTTGTAATATGCCTTGTTGTCGATGCCCCGGAAAGAGAGCGTCGGGCCGAGGTGGTTGCCCTCGCCGGTATGGTTGTACACGACGTCGATGATGACTTCGAAGCCTGCGGCATGGAGCGCGCGGACCATCATCTTGAAATCCTGCACCGCCGTGATCGGACCGTTCGTCGAATACGAGGGTTCGGGCGCAAAATACCCGAGCGTGCTGTATCCCCAGTAGTTCACCAGCCCCGCCTCGACGAGGTGACGCTCGCTCACCTTGGCGTGAATCGGAAGCAGTTGGATCGTGGTGACGCCGAGCCGCCGGAGGTGCTCGAGGATCGGCTCGGAGACCAGACCGAGGTACGTGCCCCGCAACGCTTCGGGCACTTCGGGATGGAGGCGGCTGATGCCCTTGACGTGCGTCTCGTAGATGATCGTCTCTTCCCACGGGATACAGAGCGGCTGATCCTCGCCCCAGGCGAAGCCGGAGCCGACGACCGCGCCGAGCGGCGCATACGCTGCGCTGTCCTCCTCGCTGAACGAGAGGTCGGCGTGCGGATCACCGGGTCGGTATCCGTAGAGGCTGTCGTGCCAGCGAAGGGGCCGACCGATGGCGCGCGCATAAGGGTCGAGGAGCACCTTGTTCGGATTGAAGCGGTGTCCTTGTTCGGGGCGATAGGGACCGTAGACGCGATAGCCGTAGAGTTGGCCGGGCCGGAGGTTGGGCAGGTAGCCGTGCCAGATCGGCCCCGTCCGTTCGGGCAGTTCGTACGTCTGCGACGGAGCGCGGGCCTCCACGTGGTCGAAAAGGACCAGTTCCACCCGCTCGGCGTGCGGGCTGTACAGCGCAAAGTTGACCCCGAGGCCATCCCACAGCGCGCCCATCGGATAGGGTTTGCCCGGACGCATCGCGACGGTCTCCGCTTGATCGAGAGTGATGGCTTTCGTCGCCAATATACCATTCATGATCTTCAAATGGCCCTGAATTTCGCCGCGCGAAGCCCCCGGCGGCGCAGCCCAACCCGGCGTCGCACCGGCCTCCTTCTCTGGGATCGACGGCTTCCCGGGGATGTTAACTCGGGAGGACCGCCGGCGAAGGAAGCGCGTACGGATCCTTTCGAGAGGTCCCCGGTTCGTTCTTTCCGAATCCTCATGACCGATGCTCTACGCCCATGCCTGCGCGCCTTTCCCTGTTCCTGGTGATGACGCTCCTCTTCGCGATGACCCCGAGCGAACTCCCCGCTCAGACGCACGAGGGCGGCGACGACGCGCCCCGCGACACCGTCGCCCTCCGGGTCGCCACGTTCAACGTCGAGGACGTGCGAACGGACGACCTTCAGAACCCGGCGCATCCCCGACTCCGCCGCCTCGCCGCGCGGATACAGCGCCTGCGCCCGGACGTCCTCCTCATCAACGAGATCGCCTATGACCGGCCGGGCGCGCCCGGCTATACGGACGGAGAGCCGGAAGGACGGAACGGGCAGCGCTTCGCCGACACGTTCCTCGCCGTCAGCCAGGGACCGGGGCTCGCCCCCCTCCGCTACCGCGCGTTCATGGCCCCGACCAATACGGGCATCCCCAGCGGCTTCGACCTCGACCACGACGGTCGCGCCGTCACCACGCCGCCGCCGCCGCCGCCCGCCGGTCCCGACGGCGCGCCGGGACCGCAGACCGATGAGGGCCGCGCCTACGGCAACGACTGCTGGGGCTTCGGCGCCTTTCCCGGACAGTACGCCATGGCGCTCCTCGTCCGTGAAGACCTCGACCTCCTCGCCGACGAGGCCCGCACCTTCCGCATGATGCCGTGGAGCCGTATGCCCGGCGCGCTCCGACCCCTCGACCCCGCCACGGGCCGGCCGTGGTATGCCGACGACGTGTGGGCCGTCTTCCGCCTCAGCTCCAAGAGCCACTGGGACGTGCCCGTGCGCCTCCCGAACGGACGCGTGATCCACCTCCTCGCCAGCCACCCCACTCCTCCCGCGTTCGATGGTCCCGAAGGCCGGAACAAACGCCGAAACCACGACGAAATACGCTTCTGGGCCGACTACCTCGACGGCGCGGACTACCTCGTCGACGACGACGGTGCGTCCGGCGGCCTGCCCGAAGACGCCGCCTTCGTCATCCTCGGAGACCTCAACGCCGACCCCGACAAGGGCTCCGCTCTCGACGACCCCATCGGCACGTTCCTCCTCGCCCACCCGCGCATCCGGGGCGACTTCGTGCCGAGCGCCACGCCTGCCGGCCGTGCCGCCTTCCCCGACCTCGACCCCGACGACACCGCCCGATGGGGCCTCCGCGCCGACTATGTGCTGCCCTCGGTGAACCTCGACATCCGGGACGGCGGCATCGCACGCCCCGAGGACCCGGACGCCCCCGCCGAAAGCGACCACTTCCCCGTATGGCTCGACCTCCTCGTGCCGAAACGATGAGCCTCCCTTTGTCGTCACGAACCACCGACCGTCATGGCCTGGATCCAGCGTGAAATCGTCCTCGCCTCCCGCCCGCGCGGGTTCCACCTCGTCACGCGCGAGATCCTCGACCAGACTCCCGAGATCTCTCGCTTCGCCGTCGGCCTTGCGCATCTTTTTCTCCGGCACACCTCGGCCTCGCTCGCCCTCAACGAAAACGCCGACCCCGACGTGCGCCGCGACATGGAAGCATATTTCGACCGGGCGGTCCCCGAAAACGCGCCGTACTTCCGCCACACGCTCGAAGGGCCGGACGACATGCCTGCCCATATCAAGACGGTGATGCTCGGCTCCAGCCTCTCCCTCCCCATCCGGCACGGGCGGCTCCACCTCGGCACGTGGCAGGGCATCTATCTCTGCGAGCACCGCAACCACGGCGGCCCGCGCCGCCTCGTCCTCACGCTCCACGGCGAAACCACCGAGTGAGCCGCTTCAGGCCGACGGCTCCTCGCGCTTCTTCAGAAGGCGATACACCGTCGAGCGCGTGATGCCGAGCCGAGCCGCCGTCTTGTTGATATTGCCCCCGCAGACCTCGTACGCGTGCGCGACGGCCCTGACCTTGAGCGTCTCCAGCGGGATGATCTCATCCGGGTCGGTGATGCGGCTGAGTTGATCGGCAGGGTGATTCGTGGCCGGTTCCGGCGGCGGTTCCGGCGCGGCCTCTCGCGCGAAGGGAGCCAGTTCTTCGAGCATCAGGTCGGCGGGGGTGATCTCGGGGAAGTCGGCAATGAGCAACGCGCGCTCGACGGCGTTCTTCAACTCGCGCACGTTGCCCGGCCAGGGATACCGGAGGAGGCGCCGCCGCGTGTCCGCCGAGAACGGCCGGGGCTCCACGTCCGGATGCTTCTCCAGAAAGACCTTTCTAAAGTGGTCGGCCAGCAGCAACGCATCCTGATCGCGTTCGCGCAGGGGCGGCAGCTTGATCGGGTATTGAAAGAGCCGGTAATACAGATCCTCCCGGAACTTGCCTTCACGGATCATCTCCCTCACGTTTCGGTTCGTCGCCGAGAGCACGCGCACGTCCACCCGGATCGTCTCGTTGCCGCCGACGCGTTGCACTTCCTGATTCTGGAGCACCCGGAGGAGCTTGGCCTGAAGGCCGAGGTCGAGTTCGCCGATTTCGTCGAGGAAGATCGTCCCGCCGTCGGCCTGTTCGAACTTGCCGATCTTCCGGGCGTGCGCGCCGGTAAAGGAGCCTTTCTCGTGGCCGAAAAACTCACTTTCCATCAGTTCGCGGGGGATGGCGGCGCAGTTGACCACCACGAACGGCCGCTGCCGACGTTTCGAATTATAATGAATGGCCTCTGCGATGAGCTCTTTCCCGGTGCCGCTTTCTCCCTGTATGGCGACCGTGAGGTCGCCGCGAAGGGCTTTTTGCACGAGGCTGAAGACCCGCGCCATGGCCGCGCTCTCGCCGATGATGCCGCGCAGGCCCTGCATGGCGGGCAGTCGCTCCCGGAGCGTCGTCAGTTCGCGCGCCAGGCGCAGACGCTCGGCCACGTGCGCCACGATGGTTTGAAGCTTGACCGTGTCGTCGTGCCCTTTCGTCACGTAGTCGTACGCGCCGAGCTTCATCGCTTCGAGCGCCACGCTGACGGCGGCCTGCGCCGAGACCATCACCACCGGCAGTTCCGGACGCTGCGCCTTGATCTGCCGGAGCGTCTCCAGCCCGCCCTGTCCCGGCATCACCACGTCGCACAGGACGAGATCCACCCCCTCGTCGAGGCGGGCAACGGCCTCCTCGCCTGTGAGGAACAGCCGGATGGTCACGTCCGCGCGCCGGTTCAGGTGATACCGAAGCAGTTCCCCGTAGTCCGGGTCGTCATCGATCACGAAGATGTTCAAACGCATAGACTCGCCTCGTCCCTCTCTTCCGTCGTTCATGAAACTCCGTCGCGCCCGGGGCAGGCGCACCCGCCGCGTCTACGAACCACCCCCGCCCCCCGCCGCCGGTCTGGGCAGGCGAAACCAGAAACACGCTCCGCCCTCCGGACGCGGCTCATAGCCGATCGTTCCGCCCCAGTCTTCCACCGACAGGCGGCAAAAATACAGCCCCAGCCCCACCTTTCCCGCCTGCGGTCCACCCTTCGCGAATTTCTCGAAGAGCGCCGACGCGAGTTCTTCGGGCACGCCTTCGCCTTCGTCCTCCACGGACGCCCGGACGAAGCCGCCCTCGTCGTCGAGGCGAAGCCGGATCTCGGAGCCGGGTCTCGTATGTCGAAGCGCGTTCTCCACCAGGTTGAACAGCACCCGTTCCAGCCGCGTCGGCTCGGCGGCCACCTGCCACACGGCGCCCGGGGCGGCGTCGACGCGGAGGCGCACGTCTTTGAGCGTCGCCACGGGCCGCATCGACGCGGCGACCTCACGGAGGAGGCGCGCCAGGTCCGGGGCGGCATCGCAGCTCACGAGCGTCGGCAGGAGCGGCTGCACCTCGGCGGAAAACGTCGCGAGGATCTCACGGATCAGGCGCTGCATCTTCTCCACCTGATTGAGCCCGATGCGGACCAGCCCCTCGCCCTCGGGACGCACCTGTCCGTCGTCCCGGAGCAGGGTCAGGCTGCCCTTGATGCCGGCGAGCGGCGTCGAGAGGTCGTGGATGATGCAATGCAAAAGGACCTCGCGCCTGTCGATCTCTTTGAGCATCCGGTGATGCTGCAGGTTCTGGTTGCGCGCTTCCTGCAAAAGCTGCCGGACGGTCTCGAAGTCCGTCAGGGGAAACGAGATCAGGAGCAGCCGCCGCCCTTCGAGGCGCATCGCCGTGGCCTGAAGCGTCCACTCGCGTCCGTCCCGGTCCTGTTCGATCCAGGGCTCCGAGCGAAGCATCCCATCTTCCTTGCTTGCCCAGACGCCGCGCGCATCTTCCATGAAGTGATCGAGATAAGGAAAAGCCGCCGCCGGACGCAGGTCCCCGGCAGCGACGGACTCGGGCCAGAGCGCGCGAAGCCATGCCGGAGCTTTGCCGAGCAGCCGGAAGGCGCCGTCGCCCCGTGCTTCGAGCACGGCCATGTCGAGGTGCGCCGGGAGGCTCTGAGGAAGGGAGGAGGGCTGCAATCGAGTGGGAGGCATCGTACGTTTCATAACCGATCCACTCAAGGTTCGAGGAGTCGCGCGGAGAGTTGCAAGAAAGCCTCTTCAACTCCCGTACCCATTTTCGCGCTCGTCTTGAGGATCGTCCATCCGCGCGCGGCCTGAGCGCGGAGGTCTTCGTCCGAAAACGCCCAGTCTTCTTCCAGATCGGCTTTGTTGAACACCATCACGAAGGGGGTCTCGCCCAGCACGGCGCGCACCTTGTGGTGGAGCACCATCGCCGTGTCGAGCGTCTCTCTCCGCGTGCCGTCGACCACGAGAAGATAGCCCGCCGCGCCCCGCATATAACTCATCGAGAGCTTCTGAAAACGATCCTCTCCGTTGAGATCCCACAACACCAGATCGACCGCCCGATCCCCCACCCGGACCCTTTTCTTGTCGATTTTCACGCCCACGGTGGTCAGATACCGCTCGGAAAAGATCCCCTCGACGAACCGTTTGACCAGGCTCGTCTTCCCCACGGCGGAAGCGCCCAGCATGCAAATCTTCTTCATCATACGGTTATATCGGGCAGCGGTAGTCCTCACGCACAAAAACTCTGCGACGGATCTGTGCGGCGCGCGGGCGTGGCGCATACTGAGGGGGATACGCCCGTCATGGAAAGCGATCTTCTGAAGCCGCGCCCATTCCTCGGGATCGGTCTGTCTCATTATACGCCACTGTCTCATTATTCCGCAACCGAACCCTCCGTGAGGCTCGCGTTCGAGCTTCGGACCTGCGCGCCGGAAACACAGCGTCACTGACGATTATTATGTATCTTTTCGAGACGTCCCGGCGCCGCATGCCTTGTTCCCTCACTTCGTTCCCCTTTTCTCATGGCCCAAAAATCGAAAAGTCAAAAGACGAAAGAGCCCTCCGGGGCTTCCTCCTCCAACGGAGACGCAGCCGAAACCGCCGCCGCGCCGCCGACGCACGACCCCGGCAACCTCGACAAAATCCGCACGATTCTCTTCGGCACGCAGATCCGGGAGTTCGAGAAGAAGTTTTCCCGCCTCGAAAGTCGGCTCGAACGGGAGATCGAAGCCATCCGCGAGAACGTGCGGCGGCGCTTCGACGAGTTGGAGGCGTACGTCAAGGAAGAGAACGACGCGCTGAACAAACGATTGGCGAACGAACTGCAATTGCGCAAGAAGTCTGAAGAGGAGGCAGCCCGCGAACGGCAAACGCTCGCCGAGACGTCGCGCACGGCGTTGGCCGAGGTCGACGCCCGGCACACCGAGACCGAACGGGCCCTGCGCGAACGGCTTCTGAGCCAGTCGAAAGAGCTCTCCGAGGAGATGCAGCGGCAGTTCCAGACGCTCTCGGCGATGATCCGCGACGCCGTCGATACGCTTCAGGACGACAAGACCGACCGCCGGGCACTGGCCGACCTCTTCGAAGAGTTCTCGGCGCGGCTCCGGGACGACTTCAAGCTGCCGTTCGATGAATAGCCCGGCCCCGTCCGCCCGCGTTTTTCCCGGATGGAGGTAGGCGTATGCCGGATCGTCCCCGCCCCGAACCCGAAGCGGCCCGCCCGCCGTCGGAAGCCGCCGAGCCTGCCGCCGGCGCTCCGGACCACGCGCCTCCCCGCGAGGAGGACCTCGAAGAGCTTCGCCGCCTGCTCCTCGCCCCGGAGCAGTCCCACCTGACCGAGGTGCGCGAGCGCCTCGAACGCCTCGACGCACACGAGGAACGGGTCGAACGGGTGGCCGAAGCGCTGCCTGAAGCCGTGGCGCGGCAGAGCCGCCGGGACCGACGCCTCGCCGAAGCGCTCGCCCCCACCATCGAAGAGACGCTGAAGCTCTCCGTCGAGCGCAACCCGAAGCCGCTCGTCGACGCCCTCTTTCCCGTCATCGGCCCGGCCATCCGGAAGAGCATCGCCGAGGCGCTCCGGTCGTTCCTCGAATCGGTCAACCGGACGCTCGAACACAGCCTCTCGCCGAAAAGCTTCCGGTGGCGGCTCGAAGCGCTCCGGACCGGACGGAGCTTCTCGGAGGTGGTGCTCAGCCATACGCTCCTCTACCGCGTCGAGCAGATTTTTCTCATCGACCGGCAGACGGGGCTGCCCATCCTCCACCTCTTCGATGCATCCATCGAGACCCGGGACGGCTCGCTCGTCTCGGGAATGCTGACGGCTCTTCAGGATTTCGTGCAGGACTCATTGGGCGCGGAGAAAGAGGAGGTGCTCGACGCCATCGAGATGGGCGAGTTGACGGTGTGGATCGAGGAGGGGCCGAAGGCGCTCGTGGCCGCCGTCATCCGGGGCGTGCCGTCGCCCGCGCTCCGCGAGACGCTCAAAGACCTCATCGAGACGATCCACTTCCGCTTTCGGGAAGCGTTGGAAGCCTTCGACGGCGACCCGGCGCCGTTCGAACGCGCGCGTCCACTCCTCGAGAGCGCCCTCATCTCGGAGACCCGGGACGCGCCGGCGCGCCGGTCGTCGGCGCTGCCGTGGATCGTGCTCGGCGCGGCGGTGGTCGTGCTCGGCGTATGGCTCTTCTTCACGATCCGCGAACGGCGGTGGTGGAACGACTACGTGGCGCGCCTCGACGCCGAGCCGGGCATCGTGGTGACGGACGCCGGGCGAAGCCGCGGCGCCTGGTACGTGCGCGGCCTTCGCGACCCCCTCGCCGCCGACCCCGCCGCGCTCCGCGCCGGGACGCCCCTCCGCGACGCCGAGGTGGTCGAAGCATGGGAGCCGTATCAGGCCCTCGCGCCGCCGATCCTTGCCCGGCGTGCCGCCCGCCTGCTCGACGCGCCGCCCACGGTCACGTTCCACGTGGAGGACGGCGTGCTCCATGCCGCCGGAACGGCGCCCGCCGCGTGGATCGAGCAGGCCCGCGCCCGCGCCGCGCTCCTCCCCGGCATCTCCGGCTACGACGACGCCGCCCTCGCCCCCGACGAATCCGTCTTCCGGAACCGCATCGCCGCGCTCGAACGACAGAGCCTCCGCTTCGTTGCCGGCACGACGCGCCTCATCCCCGGACAGGAAGCCACCCTCGACACGCTCGCCGCCGAGATCCGCGCGCTCTTCGACGACGCCCGCGCCATAGGCAAAAACGTGCGGCTCCAGATCCTCGGCCATGCCAGCGCCGACGGCCCGCCCGCCGTCAACCTGCGTTTGAGCCGCCAACGCGCCGAAGCCGTCCGCTCGGCGCTCCTCGCGCGCGGCATCGACGCCGAGGCGCTCGAAGCCGTCGGAACCGGTCAGCCGCGTTTCCCCCATGCGACGACGGAAGAACAACGGGCACAAAACCGCAGCGTCTCGTACCGGGTGGTCGTTGAATAGCCCCGTCCCGGCTCACCCGCCGTCTTTCGCCGCGCGCGCCTTTCCCTTCCCCCCCGAAGGCGTCGCCTTTGCGCTCGCCCCTTTCTTCTTCGTCTTCTTCCGCGACCGCGTTTTCCCTTCGACCGGCCCCTCGTATTCGAACACGAGCGCGCCGAGGGGCGGAAGCGTCAGCGAGACGGACTGCGCGTGTCCGTGCTTCGGCTCGGCCTCCGTCTCCACGCGCGCCGCCCCGCCCGCGCCGCTGCCGCCGTACCGTTCGGCGTCGCTGTCGAGCGCCCGGCGCCACCGCCCCGCCTCCGGCATGCCGATGCGATAGTTCTCCCGGGTCACCGGCGTGAAATTGAACACGAAGACGAGCGTGCGGTCCTCGCTCCGTCGGAGGTACGCAAAGACGCTCTGCTCCACATCGTCGAGGACGATCCACTCGAAGCCGCCCGGGGCGTCGTTCCACAGGGCGGGATGGTCGCGGTACAGGCCGAAGAGGTCCGTCACCCACCGGAAGACGCCGCCGTGAAGGGGATCGTCGAGGAGGGGCCAGTCGAGGGCGCCGTCGTGGTTCCACTCGCGCTCCTGCCCGAACTCGCCGCCCATGAAGAGGAGCTTCTTGCCCGGATGGCCCACCTGATGCGCATAGAGCAGCCGCAGGTTGGCCGCCTTCTGCCAGGGATCGCCCGGCATCTTGCCCCAGAGCGACCCCTTGCCGTGCACCACTTCGTCATGCGAGAGCGGGAGCACGTAATGCTCGGAATAGGCATAGACCATCGAGAAGGTGAAGGCGTCGTGCATCCCCTTCCGGAAGAGCGGGTCCTGCTGCATGTAGTCGAGCACATCGTGCATCCAGCCCATGTTCCACTTGTACAGAAAGCCGAGGCCGCCCTCGTACGTCGGGTGGGTCACCTTCGGCCACGCCGTCGATTCCTCGGCGATCATCATCACCTCGGGAAAACGTTCATAGGTGCGTTCGTTGAGGGTTTTGAGCAGGCTGATGGCCTCCAGGTTCTCCCGCCCGCCGAAGCGGTTCGGATGCCACTCGTCGCGCGAATAGTCGCGATAGAGCATCGAGGCGACGGCGTCGAAGCGCAGGCCGTCGGCGTGGTAATAGTCGAGCCAGAAGAGCGCGTTCGAGAGGAGGAAATTGCGGACGCCCGGCTTGTTGTAGTCGAACACGTAGGTGCCCCAGTCGGGGTGATAGCGCATGAGCGGGTCGTCGTACTCATAGAGGGTCGAGCCGTCGAAGAAGACGAGGCCCTGCGGGTCGGTGGCGAAGTGCGCCGGGACCCAGTCGAGAATGACGCCGATGCCGCGCCGGTGGAGGTAATCGATGAGGTACATCAGATCCTGCGGCGTGCCGTACCGATGCGTCGGCGCAAAGTATCCGACCACCTGATACCCCCACGAGGCATAGTACGGGTGCTCCATCACAGGCATCAGCTCGACGTGGGTGAAGCCGAGCTTTTCGACGTGGTCGGCCAGCGGCTCGGCGATCTCCCGGTACCCGGGGGAGTAGCCGTCGGCCTTTCTTCGCCAGGAACCGAGGTGCACCTCATAGGCGGACACCGGCCCGTCGAGCGAGCCCGGCCCTTTCCGATGCTTCATCCACGCCTCATCGCCCCAGGCATGGTCCAGTTCGGTGACGATGGACGACAGCCCCGCCACCGGATTGCCGTCGGCGACGGGCGCTTCCATGCGGAAGGCGTAGGGGTCGGTCTTGTCGGCGTGGAAGTAGCCGCGTTGGATGCGGTATTTGTAGTGCTGACCCGGCTTCGCATCGGATACGAAGCCTTCCCACAACCCCGCCCAGCCGCCGACTTTCCGGAGCGGATGCGCGCCCGGATCCCACCCGTTGAAGTCGCCGATGACGGCTACGTAGTCCGCGTGCGGCGCCCACACGGCGAACCACACGCCGCCCGCCACCGGATGCGCGCCGAGCTTGTGATAGCAGTCGAAGTGCTCACCGGCGAGCCAGCGATCGAAATCTGCTTGCGTGAACCAGGACATAGACGTTTCCGGACGTGAGGAGGAGGACCGACGGGGACGGGCGACAAATTACGACCGGAGGGTCAAACATACAGGCGCGCGCGGCGGCGAAACGCGCCTTTCAAGGAATTCGAAGCATTTTGTGCGTTTGAAGGCTGAGCCGCCACTGCGGATGCGCGAGGCAGTATGCGAGGGCCCGGCGGGTGTTGGCTTCGAGGTCCGGGCCGTCCATGGGCTGAAGCGAGAAGTGCGCGAAGGCGAGATGGGCGAAACGCTCGGGCGGCGCGCCGGGCTGCGGGAAGACGAGCTTCAGTTCATCGCCCGTGGTGAGGACAAGGTCCGCTCCCGCTTTCGGGCTGACGCACAGCCAGTCGAGGCCGGGCGGCGCGGGACGCGTGCCGTTCGTCTCCACCGCCACCTCGAAGCCCTCGGCATGGAGCGCATCGACGAGCGGCGCGTCGAGTTGGAGGAGCGGCTCCCCGCCCGTGCACACCACGAGCGGCCGGTCGCGCGCGCCGCGGGGTGCGGGCCATGCTCCAGCGACGGCCTGCGCCAGCGCCTCCGCCGCGCGAAACTTGCCGCCGCCCGGCCCGTCGGTCCCCACGAAGTCGGTGTCGCAGAAGCGGCAGACGGCTGCGGCCCGATCGGCCTCACGGCCCGTCCACAGGTTGCACCCGGCGAAACGAAGGAAGACGGCCGGACGCCCCGCCTGCGCTCCTTCCCCCTGAAGCGTATAATAGATTTCCTTGACGGCGTAGCTCATGCAACGAATACGGTGTGCGGCGACTTTCTTGCGCCCTTGTACGACCCGCGCGCCCGCCTGATTCCGCCTTCGCGCTTCACTCCGGGGCTTCGATGCGGCCGAGGGCCGGCTCTTCGAGGCTGCCGAGATAGAGCATCTCGCCATAGCGCTCCACGCTGCTGATGGTGGCCAGGCGCTCGGCGGCGGGATCCTGAAGGTTGTGCACGACCCGCCCTTCCGCGTCGAGCCCGAGTACGAAGGCGAACCGCTTCGGCGCCGGCTGCAAAAACTCCGGCAAGCGCACGAGCACCTTCCGGAGCGACGGCCACGGCCCGAGCGCGTCGACGACGGGATTGCGCGGAGAGACGAGCGCCACCCAGAACGTCCCGGCTCCGTCGGAGGAGATGCCGTCCGGAAAGCCCGGGAGGTTTTCTGCGAAGAAGTCGGACGTGCCCGCCTTCGGCCCGGCGAGCCAGTACCGGCGCACGCGGTACCGCGCCGTCTCGTTCACCAGCACGAACGCCCCGTCCGGGCTGACGGCGATGCCGTTGGCGAAATACAGATCGTCGAGCAGGACGCGGGTCGCGCCGGTGGCCGGGTCGTATTCGAGGAGCCGCCCGTTCGGACGGTTCTCGACGAGATCGAGCACGTAGTCCTCCATGCCGAACTTGTACGAGGCATCGCTGAAATACACCTTGCCGTCGGGAGCGACGTCCACGTCGTCGGTGAAGCCGAAGGGGACGCCGCCGGCTTCGGTCGAAAGGATGGTGCGGGCGCCGTCGGGGGCATAGGCGATCAGCCCCCGCTTCGCGTCGGCGACGAGCAGGTTGCCCCCGGCGTCGAAGTCGAGGCCGAGGGGCCGTCCGCCTTCGGTGAAGGTCTCCAGGGTGGAAGCGTCGTTCGGCATGCGGACAAGACGCCCGTCCGCCAGCCCCGCATAGATGCGCCCGAGGCTGTCCACGGCCACGTCCTCCGGCCCGTATCCCGAAGGTAGGTCGATGCGCTCGATGCCGGCGAGATACGCGTTCGGCGCATAGACCCCTTCGAGCGGCGGAGCCTCCGGCGGGTCCCATGCCTCCGGATCGACGGGCACGGGCCAGAACGCCAGATACCCCGACACGATGACACCCACCCCGAGCACGATCCACCTTCCTGTTTTCATGACGACCCCTCATTTTTCTCCAAAATGCGTATCCTATCACGGCCCCGTACGGACCGCACACCAACTACGGCGATCGCACCCGTCAAACCCTCCTGCCCCATGCTTCGCGCGGAACTCCGATTCTGGCTCTCGTCAAAATACCGCATTTTCGAGGGAGACGCACCCGTGGCCGTACTCGAGGCGGATCGGATGCGGGAAGCCGCCCGGCTCATCCTCGAAGAGGCCACCTACACGATGTGCCGGGAAGGGGTCGTCTTCGGACGGTTCGTGCTCGAACACGAGGACGGCTCCATGCTCGCCACTGCCGAGAAACCGAGCGTGTTCGCCCGGAAATTCGTAGTGGAGCACGACGGGAGCACGTACGTGCTCCGAGCCGCTTCGATCCTTCGAAGGCGGTTTGTCCTGACCGAAGGCGAAAGCGAGATCGGTGTCATACGTCCGGCCCGCCGCCTCTCCCGGAGCACGCTCGCAGACCTCCCCGAAGATCTCCCGGTCTCCGTCCGCATCTTCCTCCTCTGGCTCGTGCTCCTGATCTGGAAACGCGAAGCCGCAAGCTCCGGATGAGAAAAATGCCTCGCGCTATTCTTTTCTTTTTTGAACGAATATGAAAGTTTTTCCGAATTTCCCTGATCCATTTTTCCTCTTTGAGGGTTAAAGCACCGAACCACTGTTCCAGAGAGAGGCGCCGTCCATGAAAGCGATGATCTTGACGAAGCTGACCGACGTGCTCCGGAACCCGGAGCCACTGGAGCCGGCCGTGCTCCCAACACCCGAACCCGGTCCCGACGAGGTGCTCCTGAAGGTTTCCGTGTGCGGCGTATGTCACACGGAGCTCGATGAGATCGAGGGGCGCACGCCGCCGCCGAAGCTGCCCGTCGTGCTCGGTCATCAGGTGGTGGGCACGGTGACGAAGCGCGGCGACGCGGTCACCGAACTGCGGGAAGGCGACCGCGTGGGCGTGGCGTGGATCTTCTCGGCGTGCGGGCATTGCGCGTACTGCCGAAGCGGGCGGGAGAACCTCTGCCCCGCCTTCCGCGCCACCGGCCGCGACGCCAACGGCGGGTATGCCGAATACATGACCGTCCCCGCCGGCTTCGCCCATCCCATCCCCGACGTCTTCACCGACGCCGAGGCCGCGCCGCATCTGTGCGCCGGGGCCGTCGGCTACCGCGCCTTCCGCCTCACCGGCCTCGAAGACGGACAAAACCTCGGCCTGACCGGCTTCGGCGCTTCGGGCCACCTCGTGCTCATGATGACGCGCCATCGCTTCCCGAACGCCCGGGTCTTCGTCTTCGCCCGCAACCCCGCCGAACGCGCCTTCGCCCTCGAACTCGGCGCCGTATGGGCCGGCGACACCACCGACGAAGCTCCCGAAAAACTCCACGCCATCATCGACACGACGCCCGTGTGGAAGCCCGTCGTCGAAGCCATGAAAAACCTCCGGCCCGGCGGGCGGCTCGTCATCAACGCCATCCGAAAAGAGGATGCGGACAAGCACGATCTGCTCCGCCTCGACTACGCGACGCACCTGTGGATGGAACGCGAGATCAAGAGCGTGGCGAACGTGACCCGGCGCGACGTGCGCGAATTCCTCGCCCTCGCCGCCGAGGTCCCCATCAAGCCCGAGGTGCAGATCTATCCGCTCGAAGCAGCCAACCGCGCGCTGTACGAACTCAAGACCCGGAAAATACGCGGGGCCAAGGTGCTTCGGATCGCGTGACTCGGCCGGCTCGTCGTCTTTGATCTGCCACTCGCAACGAGTCCCTCCGAACCGGCGCCGCGTCGCCTTTTTCGCCCGTCCTTCACCGGAGCGGATCGTATCTTTGCCTCGATCCGGAAGCGCTTTTCTCCTCCATCATCCGAGAGACCATCATGCAGATTCAGGGACATACCTTCCTCGTGACCGGCGGCGGTTCGGGCCTCGGGGCGGCGACGGCAGAGCGCCTGGTCGCCGGGGGCGGGAACGTGGTCATCGCCGAACGAAACCCCGAGACGGGCGCCGCACAGGCCGACCGCCTCGGCGAGCGGGCGCTCTTCGTCGAGACCGACGTGACGGACGAGGTGAGCGTCCGGGCGGCCGTCGAGGCGGCGGACGAGCGTTACGGCGGGCTCGACGGCGTGGTCAACTGCGCGGGCATCGTGCTCGGACGGCGCATCCTCGGCAAGCGCGGGCCGCACGACCTCGCGAGCTTCACACAGGTGATTCAGGTCAACCTCATCGGCACCTTCAACGTGATCCGTCTCGCCGCCGCCCGAATGGCCGAGAACACGCCGAACGACGAAGGCGAACGCGGGGTGGTCGTGAATACGGCGTCCGTGGCGGCCTTCGACGGGCAGATCGGACAGGCCGCATACTCGGCTTCGAAAGGCGGCGTCGTGGGGATGACGCTCCCGCTCGCCCGCGACCTCGCCCGCCACGGCATCCGCGTGATGACCATCGCGCCGGGCGTCTTCGAAACGCCGATGGTGGCCGGCATGCCGGACGACGTGAAAGCCTCGCTCGGACAGCAGGTCCCCTTCCCCCCGCGCCTCGGACGTCCTTCGGAGTACGCCGCCCTCGCCGCGCACATCTTCGAAAACGTGATGCTCAACGGCACGACGATCCGCCTCGACGGGGCCATCCGTATGGCTCCGAGATAAGCGGTCGTCTCAGGCGGCGTCCGGCGCGTCGTTCAGGAGGTCCCGAAGCACCGGCAGGCTCACGTTTCGCCCGGAGAGAACGACGACCACCGGCCCGTCGGGCGCGGGAAGGTCGCCCGCGAGGCACGCCGCGACGGTGACTGCGGACGACGGCTCGACGAGGTATTGATGCCGGTCGAGCATCCACCGGACGCCTGCCCGGATGGCTTCCTCGGAGACTAGCGCCACGTGGTCGACGCGGCGCCGGAGCACGGCGAAGGGTCGCGCCCCGAGACCGCCTTCGAGCCCCGCCGCAAGCGTCTCGACGGCGGGCATCTCCGTCACCGCCGCCCCACGTTCGAGCGAGCGAAGCAGCGCCGGAGAACCCTCGTGCTGGCACGCGACGACCCGCGCCTCCGGACAGTGGGCTTTCACGAAATACGCAAAGCCGCCCGCGAGCCCGCCGCCGCCCACCGGCAGCACGAACGTCGTCGCCTCCGGCGCCTCCTCGCACACCTCCACGGCCACCGAGCCGCCGTTGCCCGCCATGATAAGGTCGTCGTCGTACGCGCTCACGAACGGCAGCCCGGCGCGGGCGGCCTCTTCGAGCGCCCACGCTTCGGTATCGTCGTAGCCGGGGAAGGCGGAGCGGATCACCCGCGCGCCCATCTTCACCATCGCCCGGTGTTTCGAGGCGTCCACGCTCGCGGGCACGTAGATCGTCGCCGGGATGCCCATGCGCCGCGCGGCGTACGCGAGGCCTTTACCGTGGTTGCCTGCCGAGCACGTGGCCACGCCGCGCCGCCGCGCATCTTCGGGGAGCTTCGAGAGGGCGAAGAGCGCGCCGCGCACCTTGAACGAGCCCGTGACCTGAAGGCATTCGAGCTTGAGCGAGACCGGCACGCCCAGCCGCTCCGAGAGCTCCGGCGAAGGCTCCAGAGGGGTGCGGCGAACGAGCGGACGGAGGAAGGCGGAAGCTTCGTCGATGAGGTTCGGGTCGAGCATGGGAGCGGGGGTCGGGAACGTCACACGGCCATGAGAACGACCACCGAGCGCGGGGCGAGCTCATACGTCGCACCCTCGACGCGCGGGGCCTTTTCGGGGTCGCAAAAGTCATCCGGGGCGGCGCGGGCGGTATCCACGATGCGACGCCAGGGCGCCCCCAGCGACGGCGGCAGTTCGAAGGCGAGCGGCTCCCAGAAGGCGTTGAGCATGAAGTGGAGATGCTCGCCGTCGCGCAGGGTGAAGGCGAGCGTGTGCGAGAAATACGACCAGTCGGGCCGGTGCAGTTTGACGCCGTGCCACGTCAGGCTTTCTCCTTTGTGACGGTGGTCCTGCGTCCAGAAGCGCTCCTGTTGAAACGCCTCGTGCGTGAGGTTGAGCCGGATCAGTCCCTGAACGAAGCGGAGCAATCCGGCGTGCCGTTCGAGGCCGCGCCAGTCGAACCAGCTGATCTCGTTGTCCTGGCAATAGGCGTTGTTGTTGCCCCGCTGGGTGCGCCGGACCTCATCGCCCATGAGGAGCATCGGCGTGCCCTGCGAGAGCAGGAGGATGGTGAAAAAGTTCTTGATCTGCCGCAGCCGGAGCGCCTCCACCGCCGGGTCGTCGGTCGGTCCTTCGACGCCGCAATTCCAGCTGTAATTCTCGTCCATGCCGTCGCGATTGTCCTCGCCGTTGGCTTCGTTGTGCTTTCGGTTATACGAGACCAGGTCATTCATCGTGAAGCCGTCGTGGCAGGTCACGAAGTTGATCGAGCGGTTGGGGTCGCGGTCCTTTTCCCGGAAGATGTCGGGGCTTCCGGAAACGCGCGCGGCCATCTTGCCGGCCATCCCTTCATCGCCCCGGACGAAGCGCCGCACGTCGTCGCGGAACGGCCCGTTCCACTCGGCCCACCGGTGCCCGACGAACGAACCGACCTGATAGAGCCCCCCGGCATCCCACGCCTCGGCGATGATCTTTGTCCCGGCCAGCACCGGGTCGGACTCGATGGACCACAGGATCGGCGGGTTTTCGAGCGGCTTCCCGTCCTCGTCGCGCGCGAGCACGGAGGCCAGGTCGAAGCGAAAGCCATCCACGTGCATCTCGATCACCCAGTACCGCAGGCATTCCCGGATGAGCCGCCGCACGATGGAGTGGTTGGCGTTGAAGGTGTTGCCCGTGCCGGTATAGTTGGCATAATACCGGAGGTCCGGCATGAGGTGATAGTACGTCAGGTTTTCGAAGCCGCGAAAGCAGAGCGTCGGTCCCCGGTGATCGCCCTCGGCGGTGTGGTTGAAGACCACGTCGAGGATGACCTCGATGCCGGCGGCGTGAAGCGCCTTCACCATGTCTCGGAACTCCTCCACCGGACCGAGCGGGTCGCGGCGGGAACTGTATCCGCCATGCGGGGCGAAAAAGCCGACCGGGTTGTAGCCCCAGTAGTTTTTCAGCGGCGGCGGCGCGTCCTGTTCGTCGAACTGCTGCACGGGCATGAGTTCCACCGCCGTGATGCCGAGCGCTTTCAGATAAGGGATTTTCTCGACGAGCCCCGCGTACGTGCCCCGCCGTTCAGGCGCGATGCCGGAGGTCGGATGCCGGGTGAAGCCGCCCACGTGCATCTCATAAATGACCGTGCTCGCATACGGGCGATTGAGCGGTTCGTCTCCTTCCCAGTCGTACGCATCCGGATCCACGACGACGCTCTTCATGGCGTGCGCGCAGTTGTCGCCGGGGCGGATGGCCGCCTCCCGCTCGTAGTTTTCGCCCACGTCGATGGCGCGCGCATAGGGGTCGAGGAGCAGCTTCGTCCCGTCGAACCGAAGCCCCTGTTCGGGGCGATAGGGGCCGTAGACGCGGAAGCCGTAGCATTGTCCGGCTGCGATGCCCGGCACGAAGACGTGCCAGTAATAGTACGTCTTGTTGACCCTGGGATCGAGGCGGATGACGCGGCTCGGACGACCGTCGTCCACGTCGTCGAAAAAGAGCAGTTCGACGGCCGTGGCGTGCTTCGAATGGACGGAGAAATTCACCCCGCCGTCCCGGACGGTCGCGCCGAGGGGATAGGCTTTGCCGGGCAAAACGTCGGAAGGCATCGCGTGAAGGGGCCAGGGGGATGAAAACGACGCCGCAAGGTAGGGCCTCGCCGGAACCGAAGCCACCATTCGACCACCGGACGTCGTTTTTTCGCAGCGCCCTTCCACCGGCGACGCCCCGGGCGGGCAGATGGTTCGGTGATGTCGTACTTTCCGAAACGCGCTCACTCGATCCCTTGATCTCATGTCGACCCGCACCACCTATCGCACCCTCACCTCCGGCGGCCTCGACCGTCGGCACACCGCCCTTCGGCTCTGGCGCAAAGCCAAACGCCTCGGCGTCTGGAACCCGGACGACTTCGACCTCGGACGCGACGCCGAAGACTGGCGGGGCCTCGCGCCGCCCGAGCGCGACATGCTCATGCAACTGGCGGCGCTCTTCATGGCCGGCGAGGAGGCCGTCACGCTCGACCTCTTGCCGCTCCTTCGGGCCGTCGCCGAAGACGGCTATCTCGAAGACGAAATCTACCTGACCTCTTTCCTCTGGGAGGAGGCCAAACACGTCGATCTCTTCGACCGTTTCTTCGCCGAGGTGGTGGGCGGGCACGAGGACCTCCATCACTATCAGGGGGAAAACTACCGCCGCCTCTTCGGCCACGAGCTGCCCCGCGCCATGCGCCGCCTCTACGTCGACGCCTCGCCCGAAGCCCAGGCCGAAGCCTCCGTCGTGTACAACATGATCGTCGAGGGGGTGCTGGCCGAGACGGGCTATCACAGCTGGTACACCATCCTGCGCCGCCGCGGGATCATGCCCGGCATGCGCGAGGGCATCGAACACGTGCAACGGGACGAAGGCCGCCACATCCGGTATGGCGTCTACCTCCTCGCCCGCCTCATCGCCGCGCACGGCGACGCTCTATGGCAGGCCATCCAGGCCAAGATGACCGCGCTCATGCCCGTGGCGGTGGGCGTCTTCGTCGAGGGCTTCGAACGCCTCGAGCGCGTGCACGGCCACATCCCCTTCGACCTCGACCCGGAAGAATTCGCCGACTACGCGATGAACCAGTTTCAAAAACGCCTCGTCCGGCTCGAAAAGGCCCGCCGCCAGTCCCTCGACGAGGTGCTCTACCGGGAGCCTGCTCCCGACCCCGACGTACAAAACTGATGCGTGTGGCCCTCCCATAGCAGGGGACGACGCGCGCGCGTCGCGCGGTTCCGAGAAAAAGGCGCGACGGACGATCATCAACCGAGAGCAGTATGGAAACGATCACGCAGCCCCCCTCTCCCGCCGGCAGCCTTCCCGACGTACCCACGACGGAGATCCGGCGCATCTTCGAGCTTCAGAAAGGCAGCCTCCAGCGCCTCCGAAACACCAGCGCCGAAGAGCGCATCGCCAAGCTCAAACGGTTCCGCAAGACCATCCTCGCCCACCGACAGGACCTCCGCGACGCCCTCTTCACCGACTTCCACAAAGCGCCCGAAGAGGTGGACCTGACCGAGATCGGAACGGTGCTCGTGGAGATCAAGCATACCGTGGAACACCTCGGGAAGTGGATGCGCCCGAAGAAGGTCCGCACGCCGCTGACGTTGCTCGGCACCTCTTCCGAGATCCGATATGAGCCGAAGGGACGCGGGCTGATCATCTCGCCGTGGAACTACCCGGTGAACCTGACCTTCGGCCCGCTCGTGGGCGCGGTGGCGGCGGGATGCACGGCCATCATCAAACCGTCCGAATACTGCCCGGAGACGACGCGGCTCATGAAGGCGATCCTCGCCGAGGTTTTCCCCGAGGACGAGGTGGCGCTTTTCGAAGGCGACCACCGGGTGGCGCAGGCCCTGCTCGAACTTCCCTTCGACCACATCTATTTCACCGGAAGCACCGAGGTCGGCAAGATCGTCATGCGCGCCGCCGCCGAGCACCTCGCCTCCGTCACGCTCGAACTCGGCGGCAAATCGCCCACGATCCTCGACGAGACGGCGGACGTCCGGGAGGCGGCGGCGAAGATCGCCTACGGCAAGTTCACAAACAAAGGGCAAACGTGCATCGCGCCGGACTACGTGTACGTCCACGAGTCGATCCATGATGCTTTCGTGGAGGCGCTTCGGGAGAAGATCCACGCGTTCTACGGCGAGAGCGCCGAGGCGCGGGCCTCCAGTGCGGACTATGCGCGCATCATCAGCGACCGGCATCACGCGCGGCTGACGGAGATGTACGAGGAGGCCATCGAGAAGGGCGCCACGGCCGCCACGGGCGGGACGAGCCGCTCCGAAGAGCGTTTCATCGACCCGACCGTGCTGACCGACGTGCCGCCCGAAGCGCAGGTCATGCGCGAGGAGATCTTCGGTCCGGTGCTGCCCGTGCTCAAGTTTCGCACGCTCGACGAGGTCGTCGCCGCGCTCGACGATCACGAGCGACCGCTCGCGCTGTACATCTTCAGCCACAACGACCGAAACATCGAGTACCTCCTCAGCCACACCACGGCGGGCGGCACGTGCATCAACGACACCCTGCTCCACTTCTTGCACCCCGAGCTGCCCTTCGGCGGCGTCGGCACGAGCGGCATGGGACAGGCGCACGGCTACCACAATTTCCTCGCCTTCACGAACGAGCGGCCCGTCCTCCGGCAGAAGCTCAAAAACGGCCCGTTCAAGCATTTCTACCCCCCGTACACGAAGACGACCCGAAAATTGATCAACGCGATGTTCAAGCTCCTCGGAGCATGAACCGGAGGCGCGACCGGCGCTCCCTCGCTCTTTCCCCCACACAACCCCACACACCCTTGTCCGATTTCCAGAACCAGAACATCCTCATCACGGGCGCGGCGAGCGGCATCGGTCGGCTCATGGCGCTCGACTTCGCCCGCGGCGGCGCGAACATCATCGCATGGGACGTCAACGCGGCGGGCCTCGCGGCGCTCGAAGACGAACTCGGCGTCTTCTCCGGCACACACGGCACGTTCGTGTGCGACCTCACCGACCGCGAGGCCGTCTATGCCGCCGCCGAAGCCGTCCGCGACGCCTTCGGCCACGTCGACGTGCTCGTCAACAATGCCGGCATCGTCTCCGGACGACCGCTCCTCGAGATCCCGGACGAAAACATCGAGCGGACCTTCGCCGTCAACACACTGGCGCTCTTCTGGACGACGAAAGCCTTTTTGCCGGGCATGATCGAGCACGGCGGCGGGCACGTGGTCACCATCGCTTCGGCGGGCGGCCTCGTCGGCACGGCGCGCATGACGGACTACTGCTCGAGCAAGTTCGCCGCCGTCGGCTTCGACGAGTCGCTCCGGCTCGAATGCAAACGCCTCGGCTATCCCATCCACACGACGGTCGTGTGCCCGTTTTACATCGACACGGGCATGTTCGCCGGGGTGAAGACGCGCTTTCCGTGGCTGTTGCCCATCCTCAAGCCCGAGTACGCCGCGCGGCGCATCGTCGAGGCCGTGCGAAAGAAGAAAGGGCGGCTCATCATGCCGCGCTTCGTCTATTCCGTGTACCCGCTCCGCCTGCTCCCCGTCGGTCTTTTCGACACGCTCCTCTCCTTCTTCGGCATCAACAAGACGATGGACGAGTTCCGGGGCCGCGCGGGCCGATGACCCCGGAAGCCCGGGCTGCTCACCGACGCCGTTTCCGGGCAAGGAACACGCCTGCTCCGAGGGCGGCGGCCAGCAGCCACGGGCGCGCGCCATGCTTCCGCCGCGCCCGGACGCCCTTCGCCATGACGGGGATGCGGGCGAGCCGCGCCGCTGCCTCGGCCTTCGTCCGCTCGAAAAGGGCCGGGTCGTTCCGGAGCCGCTCGGCGAGGGCGCGCTTCTCGGCCACGTCCGCATCGGTGATGTATTTCCCGAAGGACCGGAGCCCGGCAATCCGGAAGTCGTGTTTTTTGAAGAGGCGGTACATCTCCTTCACCTTTTCGATCTCGAGGTTTCGCCCGAGGGTATAGTCCTCGAAACGCCCTTCCAGGGCGAGGAGGGCCGTCTCGGAGAGGCAGGCATACGCCGTTCCGGGCGGGAGCCCGATGTCGTATCCGAAGTCGACGTCGCCGGGGATGAGCACCTCACCGCTCTCGATGACGAGCACGTCCGGGCGGAGGGCGGCTTCGGCGGGGTTGACGTCGGGCGGGCGGGCCACGTCGCAGATGACCGCGCCGGGCTTGCACTGCGTCACGTCGAGGACGCGCCGGCCGAAGGCGGAGGTGGCGGTGACGACGAGGTCGCAGTCGCCCACGAGGTCGTCGGCCTTCGTCGCGATGGCCACGCGCGCGTCGGGGGTCTCGGCGAGGATCTTCCGTTTGAGGTCGATGAGGCGTTCGGGCTCGATGGAGACGAGCGCCACGTCGCCGACGGCCTGCGCGAGCAGCCGCGCGCACACGGCGCCGATGGAGCCCGTCGCGCCGATGACCATGGCCTTGCCCTGCGTAAGGTCCGTCTTGCCCATCTTCCGCACGGCCTCTTTGGCGGCTTCGAGCGTGGCGGCCACGGTCAGGCTGTTCCCGCTCGTGATGGCGATGTCGTTTTCGTGCGCCACGGTGATGCCCGCGTCTCCGACGACGCTCGTGAACGCGCCGAGCCCCATCAGCCGCGCCCCCCGGCGTTGGGCCATCTTCGCCGCCCTGTTCAGCCGGTTGTACGTGAAGCGTTCGCCGTGCCGGAGCATCTGTCGGGGTGTGGCGCCGAGCGCGAAAAGAAACCCCTCGGCGCGCCGGCCCGTCGCCGGCGACCGTATGCCGGTGATCTTCGAGAGATACAACGGCGGCAGATACGCCGCCACCGCCTCGACGAGGGCGTCGGGCAGCAGGCGCGTCCACCGGAAACGGGGGTCCTTGTGGATAAAGTCGACGCTGAGGGGATGGATGACGAAGGCGAACCGGTTGATGCCGGCGGTTTCGGGCTGGAGGTAGCGGATGTGGGGCGTCCACGTCAATTCGGCCATGAGGTCGAGGTACGTGTCTTCGGAGAGCGGGAGGCCCGGATCCGGACGGAGCGCCGCGAGGGCCGCCTCCACGACGGCGGCGGAGTGCCGGCCGAGGCCGTCGGCCGCTCCGAAGGGGGGCATCATCGTCACCACGATGTCGACGCCGCGCCGGCGGAGGTCGTCGAGGTCCGCCTCCGTCGCCGATTCCACCACCACGGTCTTGTGCGCGAGGCGCTCGGGCGCCGACCGGCGGATGGCCGCGACATCGCCGGCGAGCACGTCGGCCCACCGAAAAAGCGAGGCTGCCCGCGCCTGCGCGAGGCTGCCCGCGCGGAAGCCGAGGCGATCGAACGGGGCGTCCTTGAGGTGTTCGAGCGTCGGGGCTGCGGCTTTCGGAAGCGTCCGGGGACTCCCCACGCCCGGCGCGGGCGGGAGCCCGAAGAACAGCGCCGGGTCGGCATAGCGGACGTGCGGGCTGCGCCTCCGAAGTGCGTCGGCGAGGCCCGAATGGTTGAGACCGGGCGTCATGAGGACGTGCTTCTGGCTGAAGATGCCCGGTTCGCGCCGGTCGGCGAGGAGCACGCCCCACCGTTCGAGTCCGGCGCGGATGCCGCTTCCGTCCACCACCGGCGTCTTGCGCGCGAGCGCGGGAAGCTCGCCGCCTTCGGCATGCCGGACGCGCGCGCGTCCGAGGCTCAGCCACACCGGGATGCCGTCGAGCGCGATGGCGTCCACCGCCCCGTCGAAAGCCGCGATCCGTTCTCGGATGCGTTCCAACTCGCCGCCGCTCCCGACCCGGTGGAGCCGGAGTTTGTGGCCGAGGAACGTCGTCGTGAGGGTCTCCTCGCCCCCGTCAAGGTCAATGATGAGGAGGTCTTTCATGGGCCTTCCAGTTTCGAGGTCCGCTTCGCCGATCCGATGGTGTATCCGGGACCCACAGTATAGCCTTCCACCCCGGCTCCGGCTGCCGAGCGACCTCCACCGACGGCCGTGGGGGAACCGCCGAAAGAACGCGTCGGGCGAGCCCTTACACGCTCGAAAAACTCGTTGCGCCTTCGGTCCGGCGTCAGGGATAGATGCCGACGCCGGAACCAATTTCCCGCATACGAGACGCCATCCACACCGGTCTAAAACGCTCCCGGGGCGGGCTTCTCGTGGTCCGGCGACCGGCGCGGGCGGGGAGGCGACGCCAACAGCCGCACGTACAGCGAGACGAGCCGCTCGCCCATGGCATCCCAGTGATAGCGGGGCGCGGCGCGCGCGGCGGCGGCGGAGAGAAGGGCATACCGCTCCGGCTGCTCGAACCACGACCGGAGCACCCGCACCACGGCTTCCGCATCCCGGGGATCGACCACGGCGCCGCACCCGTGCCGCTCCACGAAGGCGCGCCACCGGGGAAAGTCCGAACACAGGATAGGCAGGCCGTAGTGGAGGTACTCGTAAAACTTCGTCGGGATCGTCTCGACGTAGTTCGGCTCCGGGCGAAGGAGCGCCAGCCCCACGTGCGCCGCGTGGTAATGCGGCTCCATCTGCACCCACGGAAGATAGCTTTCCCATCCGTCGCGGCGGACGATCCCGCTCAGACGCTCGCCTCGGATACGCGTCTCGGCGGCGGCGCGGTCGGCAGCGATACGGCAGACGCCCGCGAGCGTGAGCCGCCACGGCAATCCTTCCTCCCGGGCAATTTTCGCCACGTCGAGCATAACGTCGAGGCCGCGCGCCCGGCCCTGCGTCCCCGTATAGAGCAGTTCGAATGCATCTTTCGGCGGCGTCTTCGGGAGCGGCGGCGGCGTCTCGGGCGGGCGGAAATAGTTGAGGATGACCGTCGCGGGCACGGAGGCTGCGGGGACGAGGGCGCGATAGCTTTCCTCGGCCAGGACGACGTGATCGACCCACCGGAAGCACCACCGTTCGAGCGCCCGAAGCGCGCGCCCCTCGACGCCGCCGCGCGCGCCGTAATCCTCGTGCATGTCGTAGACCACGCGCGCCTTCGTGACGCGCCGAAGCCGGTGCGCGACGGGGATCAGTTCGGGGTCGTGGATATGATACACATCGGCCTCCAGTGCCCGGGCGACTCGGAAGGCCGCGCGCAGCCGCGCCACGCGCCGGAGGCGTCCCCCGGCCGGGTCGAGCGCCGTCACCGGCAGCCCGGCGATCCCCTCGGAGCGGGCATGCGGAGCCACCACGCGCACGTCGAAGCCTGCCTCCTTCAGCGTGTACGCCTCCTTGTCGAAGATGCGAGGATCCCGGAGGGGATGCACCGTCGTGAGGTGAACGATTCGGGCTTTTCGAGGCGTCATCGGGCGTTTTCGTCTTTCAGGCGATAGACACATCCGTCGGCGAAGGCGCGCACGCGTTCGAGGCGCACCCGCATGTCGGCGTCGAACGCCGCGCCGGTGCACGACGGATCCGCCGGGACGCGCGCCCGTGTCGCTGCATCGGTCCCGCTTTCGGAACCCGGGTTCAGCCGCGTGCGGATCTCGGCGAGGGCCGCTTCGGCGCTCCGGGCAGCGCGGTCCGCGTCATCGAACCAGAGCACCACGGCGCCGGGTTCGGGCGCGGCGGCGGGGGACCACGCCCGCGCATACCGACGGGTGAAAAGGTACGCGGCGGCGGGCAGGTTGCTGTAGACGACGCCCTCGGGCGGATGTTTTTCGAGCCACCGGACCATTGCGGACGTGCGCCACGCTTCCGTGTGATAGCCTCCGCCTCCGAGCTTCGCCCGGACGTAGACGTACGCCGCCGTCGAGGCGAGCGGATAGGCGAGCCACAGCCCCGCGCACACCCCGAGGACCAGCGCCGGGCGCCGCCGACCGGCCCGCCGCATCGCCGCGAGCGCTTCTTCGAGACCGTGGGCCGCCATGAGGACGAGCGGCACGAAAAGGGGCGCGAGCAGGCGACTGTTCGGCGCGTCGCTCAAGCCCGCCGCGCCCGCCGCCGTCACGAACGCCGCATAGACAAGTGTGAAGCCGAGCGCGACCCGGAGCCGAACCCGCACCGACCGCTCTCCGCTGCGAGAGAAAAAAGCCGCCGCGACGAGCAGCGCCAGGCCGACGAGGGCCGCCGCCTGCGCCCATCCGGGCATCGCCGGGGGGATAAGCCACGCGGCGATGGTGTGCGCGCTCTCGGCGAGCACGTCCGGAAACGCCTGTGGCCCCGTCCCCCCGCGCGCGCCGGTCAGTGTGCCCGTCACCCGGACGTTTCGGAGGAGCCACAGAGCGAGCGGGAGGCCCGAAGCCGCGCCGAGGAGCACCGTCCGCCCGAGCCTCCGGCGGAGCGGCCATGCCCGATGCGCGAGGAGGAACGCCGCGCCCGTCAGGAGGAGCGCCGCCCCGGCATACCGATCGAGCATCGCCGCCGCCGTCACCGCCGCCAGGCCGCCGAGCCGCGCGCGCGACGGCGCTTCGAGGCAGGCGGGAAGCGCCCGGAGAAAAAGCACGACGAAGAGGATGAAAAGCGGCTCCGACCACACCTTCACGCTCACCTGAACGAGCGGCATCGCCGCCGCCACCGCGAACGTCGCGCCCCACACGAGGCCGGGCGAGCGGAAGGTCTCCCGGAAGAGCTTCCCCGAGAAAAAGACGATGAGGCCGAAGACGACCGCGCCGAGCCACCGGGCGGCCGCGAGCACGCCGAAGCCAAGCGCGCCCGGGGCAGCGAGCACGGCGGGATAGAGCGGCGGCCAGAACGCGACGGGCCGTCCGTCGTAGCCGAGGAACCCCGCGCCGTCGAGGAGGCTCCGGGCAGCAGCCACGTACATCGCCGAGTCCGGAGAGACGCCCGGGCCGTACCGCATCGTCGCGATGAGCACCGACGCCCCGGCGAGGAGGCTCAGAACCACGAGACCTGCCTTGAATCGCTTCATCGTACGCCGGGTGTTTGACTCCTTCGCCTTCGCTGAGGGCGGGTGCGAACGAGCGGGCGCGGTTCCCCTTTCCGCCCGACGCCGCGTTTCGTAAGTTACGACACGACTCTCCCCCGCGCTCCCCCCCGCCATGTCCTCCTCCGCGCCGGCGTACGCCGTCATCGTCTGCACCCGCAACCGTCCGGATGACCTGACGCGGGCGCTCGCGAGCATCGCCGCCGAGGCCGGGCCGGGGATGCGCGTGATGATCGTGGACGCGAGCGATCCCCCCGCGCGCACTCAAAACGCCGCCCATGCGGAAACGTTCACCGCCGCACCCCTCCGCCACCTCCCGTTCCCCGGCGCGCCCTCGCTCGCCCGGCAACGCAACTTCGCGCTCGACCATCTCCCCCCATCGATCGAGATCGTCCATTTCCTCGACGACGACGTGACGCTTGCGCCCGGCTATTTCCATTTTCTCAATGCCTGGTTCACCCATCCGTCGGTCGGCGGTGTGGGGGGGCGCGTGATCGAACCCGGGCCGCCTCGCCCGCGTCGACTCATGGCGCTCCGCCGCCTGTTCCTCCTCGACCACCCGGCGCCCGGCCGCGTGCTCCTCTCCGGCGTCACCTCCCCCGCGCAGACCCTCCCGCTCCCGACGCCGCGCCCCGTCCAATGGCTGAGCGGCTGCTCGTGCGCCTACCGCCGCACCCTCCTCGACCGACACCGCTTCGACGACCGCCTCGAAGGCTATGCCCTCGACGAGGACCTCGACCTCTCCTTCCGCCTCGGACGCGAGGCCCGCCTCGTCGTCGAGCCGCGCGCGATGCTCTTCCACCACGTCTCCCCCGTGGGGCGGGACGCGCTCGAAAGCCGGGCGCACGACGCGCTCGTGCATCGGTACTGGTTTCTCGAAAAGAACCTCCGGAGCCCGCTTCGCAAACCCGCGTTCTGGTGGTCCGTCTTCGGCAAGCTCCTCGTCGCGGGCCTTTCGAGCCGACCGGACGCACGAGACGCGCTCCGAGGCCGTCTCCGCGCCGTCCGCACCCTCCTCCGCCGCGACCATTACCTGCTCTCCTGAACCTCGTCCGACGCGGCCTTCCCTTTCCCTCGCACCTCTGCTATGATCAGGTTGAATTGACATTCAAAGCAGCCAAATCGTGGCTGAGGCAAACCAGACCATCGACAAGTAGTAGTGCGTCGCCTTCTCATAGCGGGTCGCTATGCGTTGTACGGAAGAAGAACAGAGGTCTCGAGTTACCGTATCTGAAGGACAAACGAGACAAGGCGCACGAAAGGCAGGTTGCCTTCTCTGCGCACGGGCAGCACAGTGAAGGCGGCAGGTGGCCGTCACGCTGACCGGCGGCACGCTCGACGTGTCCGTCGCCCACGACTACTTCCCGAACGTCGGCGATCTGTTCACCATCGTGACCTGTGGCGGGGGATGCGCCGGCACGTTCGATGCCGTCAACCCACCGCCCGGCTACGACTTTCAGGTGCTGGTGAACCCCAACGACATCGTGCTCGAAGTGACCCAGGCGCCGCCCGTGAGCATCGCCCTGACACCGCAGGAAGAACCCGTCGTGATCCCTCCCGAAGGCGGCACGTTCGCCTTCGACGTCTTTGTCATCAACCAGAGCGCCGTCGCGCAGACGGTCGACGTGTGGATCCGCATCAGCAAGGGCGACATCGGCAAGACGCTGGGGCCGGTTTCCGCCACCCTCGCGCCCGGCGACAGCCTCTCGCACACGGTCACGCAGTTCGTCCCCGGCGCCCTCCCGGCAGGGACGTACACGGTAACGGGCAACGTGGGCGCCTTCCCGGACACCATCGACGACTCGGACGGCTTCACGTTCGAGAAGGAGGCCGGAGCCGACCGCCGCCGTTCGGTCGATAACTGGGAGCGGACCCTGACCGGAGACGTGCGCTGTCGGTGGAGGAAGCGGCGGAGAGCCCGGCGGCCCTGACGGCGAGCCTCACCGCCGAGACGCCCGCCGAATACGGGCTGGACCAGAATTACCCCAACCCCTTCAACCCGCATACGGTGATCCGCTATGCGCTCCCCGAAGCCGGGCGGGTGACGTTGCAGACGTACGACGCCTCGGGCCTGAGCGCGGGGGTGTACCTGTACCGCATCCGGGCGGGCCGCTTCACCGCCACCCGACGAATGACGGTGCTGAAGTGACGGGAGGTCCATCCCATCGCCGCCATTCCCCGAAACGCCTGTCTCTTTTTCGAGGCAGGCGTTTCGCTTTTTATGCCGTGTCGGGAACGCCGTCTTCGTCAACCGTCCCGGCAATGCTTCCCGGCTCCCGGGAAACCATTCGTCTACGTGTGTATAAAATCAACATATTATACACATCCAATCTTTCTTACGGGAGGCAAGCATCTCATGCGAACGAACATCGTCATCGATGACGCGCTGATGGAGGAGGTCCTCAAGGTGACCGGCATCAAGACCAAGCGCGAAGCGGTCGAGCTCGGCCTGAAAACCCTTCTGCGTCTGAAAAAACAGGAGCGTATCAAGGATTTCAAGGGAAAGTTGCGCTGGGAGGGCGACCTCGAAGCCATGAGGACGGATCCATGATCATCGTCGATTCCAGCGTGTGGGTGGATTATTTCAACGGCCGGGACACCCCGGAGACGACCCGCCTCGACGATCTGCTGGGCGTGGAGCCGCTGGCCATCGGCGACCTGATTTTGACGGAAGTGCTCCAGGGCTTCCGCACCGACGCCGATCATGCCACCGCGAAAGAACTCTTGCTCTCTCTGACCGTCTTCGAAATGCTGGGCGTGACGCAGGCGCTTCGCAGCGCCGAACGGTTCCGAACCCTGCGCAAACGCGGCCTCACGATCCGCAAGACGGTTGACGTGATCATCGCAACGTATTGCATAGAAGAAGACCACCCGCTGCTTTTCTCGGACCGGGACTTTCTCCCCTTCGTAAAGCATTTCGGGCTGCGTAAAGCGCTTTGAAGAAGGAGCATTGTTGAGAGCGGAAGACGGTGATCCGCCATTCGTTCCCCGAAGCCGGGCGGGCGATGCCTCGGGCCTGAACGCGGGGGTGTACCTGTACCGCATCCGGGCAGGCCGCTTCACCGCCACCCGTCGGATGACGGTGCTGAAGTGACGGAAGGTCCCCCGCACCGCCTTCCTGAAACGCCTGTACCGCTGTCGAGGCAGGCGTTTCGCTTTTTAGGCCCGGCGTGGCGTCCAATGGAACGCATCGTCAGGCCTCAGCTACGGCTATTTCAGATCGAGTTGGGTACGAATGGCTCGCTCCACCGCTTCCATTTCTGAAGCCGTGACCTCCCCTATCTTGTTCAGAAGACGCCGTTTGCTCGCCGTCGTGAGTTGATCCGCCATTGCTTTACTCATCCGACTACCGACCGTCACATACGCCTCGCTTGGATAGAGCCGTCCCGTTTTCGACGTCAGTGGCACAACCTGAACGCGGTTCAAAAACTTGTTTGCCGCGTCATTGCTTACGATGATTGCCGGGCGCTTCTTCCGGATCTCTCCGCCAACCGACGGATCGAAGGTGACCCACCAGATTTCACCGCGTTTCATCGTCCGCATCCGGGATCAACGCTTCCGACCAATCCAGCGCCTCTGCCTCGCGCTCATGGTCTTGCGCCATCTGAGCGTAGGCATCCTCGAGTTCGTGTGGAAGCACATGGGGGCGGACCAGTCTCTCGATAAACCGGCTGATTCGTCCGGAGCCAACGACTCGGTAGAGGCCTTCGTAAACCTGCTCGTCTATCGTGATCGTGAGCTTCTTCTGCATATCACACCTTCATCGCACGTATTTAACACGTGTTCTATACGTACCGCCGGTTGAGGCGTTCCTTAGAAAGCTCAACGACCTGCCTGAGGGCGGCGAAGAGCTGCGATTCGTTTCAGTGAAGCGCCCTGATCTGCCGAATCACGGACAACCGGATCTCAACGGCGTTCGCTCCTCTAAAGACCTGCCTTCGGCAAGCCTCGTCTTCGGCGGTGCTTTTTTTGACCGGCTGCGTGCTGATGCGCGCGAATGGCAGTCAAGTCGATCATCAAGCACTCCAAGTCGGGTTCTTGCAACTGTTCAAAGATCTGCTGCCAGAGGTCCTTTTTGCCCATCGGTTAAAGCGTTGGGAAACGGAATTATACTTTCCGAAGCGTTCGGGAAGGTCAGGCCAGGGCGCGCCGGTGCGAGCGATCCGGAGGACGGCATTGATGAAACGGCGATACAACGGACAACGCTCCGCGTCGCCGATGATCGCCAGTCGTTATCCAATACCTCTACCCCCTACCATACAATACCCGTGCGTGAATTGCAAAGCATGTGTTTCAAAAACAAGCCCCTATGGACATCATGCTCATGCCACGGGTTGACTATCGAACATGTCGGATATTGATGCTATCCAACACCCCGTTCGTACGGAAATCCCGCACCCTCATCACTCGGCGCCGGCCGTTTCCGGCGCGACGCCTTTCACGTACCGACCGTACCACGCCAGATACCGCTCGAAACGGTCCTTCTGGAAGGACGGCTTGCGGATGCCGTGGTGCTCGCCCGGATAGACCACCAGTTCCGTGGTCCGGCCCAGTCGTTTCAGGGCCTGATAGAGCTGCTCCGAGTTGAGGATCGGCACGTTCCAGTCCTTCTCCCCGCCCATGAGGAGCGTCGGGGTGACGATCTTCTCCACGTCGTTGAAGGGCGAGATGCGCTCCCAGGCTTCGGCGTTCCGCCAGGGCAGCCCGAGCTCTTTCTCCCAGTAATATTGATAGTGATCGTGCCCGTAGTTCGCCCGGTAGAGCACCTCGCTCGCGCCGGAGACCGCGGCCTTGAAACGGTCCGTCTTCGTGATCACGTAGTTCGTCAGGATGCCGCCGTACGACCATCCGCCCACGCCCAGCCGCTCCGGGTCGGAATAACCTTCGGCGACGGCGTAGTCGACGCCGGCCATCACGTCCTCGAAGTCCTTGTTCCCCCAGTCGGCCCAGATCGCATAGGAGAACGCCTGCCCGTAGCCGGAGGAGCCGCGCGGGTTCGTCGTCACCACCACGTAGCCGTTGGCGGCGAAGAGTTGCGCCTCGAAGTTGAAGCGGAAGTCGTACTGCGAGACGGGGCCGCCGTGGATGCGGAGGAGCGTCGGATACCGGAGCGCGGGATCATAGCCGGGCGGGAGGAAAAGGAAGCCTTCGATCTCCGTTCCGTCCCGGCTCGGAAAGTGGATGTTTCGCACCTCGGCCAGGCGCAGGCCCGCCAGGAGGTCGTCGTTGACGGTGGTGAGGCGGCGGAGGCCGTCGTCTTCGGACGCGAAGAGTTCGCCCGGCAGGTGCGGCTCACTGACGAGCACCACCGGCGCGCCGTCGGGCGCCAGATCGTAGTCACGCACGCTGCGGTGTCCGGCCACGGGGCGGCTCAGGCCCTGCCCATCCGCACCGATGCGGGCAAGGTGGCGCTCGGCGCTGTCTTCGAGGAGGAAAAAGATCGAGCGGCCGTCGGCGGCGAAGCGCGGGGCGCTCACGTTCCGGTCGAGCTTCGTGGTGAGCACGCGCGCCTCGCCGCCCGCCGCCGGGACGACGGCGAGGTGGTTCGTAGCATACCAGATCTTGTCCGGCTCGGTGACGGTGACGTAGGCGAGCGTCCGCCCGTCCGGGCTCCAGGCAGGGGAGGTATCCGCGCCGGGGTTCGTCGTCACCTGAAGGAGCGTCTGTCCCTGGTCCGTGTTGTCGGCGGCGACGATCCAGAGGTCCGTGTTGTCGTTGCCGTCGGGGTTGTCGGTGCGGTTGCTCACGAAGGCGATGCGTTTGCCGTCGGGGCTCCACACGGCCTGGCTCTCGTCGTACGGCCCGGAGGTGATCTGCGTCAGCGTGGAGTCGCCGGGCGTGGCGAGGTAGAGGTGCGTGTGGCGGTCGTCGAGGTAGCCCACGTAGTCGCGCTTGAACTGAAGCCGGTCGATGACCCGGGGGCGGGGCTTGTCGTCGTCGGGTTTGGGATCGCGGATCGAGAGGAGGAGGCGCGCGCCGTCGGGCGACCATTCATAACCGCTCACCCCCTGTTTGACCGAGGTCAGCGGCTGCGCGTCGCCGCCGCGCCGGTCGAAGGCCCATACCTGCGTCTTCGCCTTCTCCCCTTTCGAGGCCATGAAGGAGAGGTACCGTCCGTCGGGGCTCCACCGGGGACGGCTCGCCGAGTACCCTTCGGCGGTCATCCGAAGCGCCTCGCCGCCCGTCGCCGGGATCATCCACAGGCTCGTCTCGCGCGCATCGTCGTCGAGCTTCGTTTCGGTGACGAGGTAGGCCACCCACTGCCCGTCGGGGCTGACCTGCGGGTCGGCCACGTTCTTGATCCGGAAGTAATCGTCGATTTCGAGGGCACGCGGGGCATTTTGTGCGAGCGCGGGGCTCGAAAGCGTGAGGACAAGGAAGCCCAGAAGAAGTCGTCGCATGGGGAATTCGTTTAGAACCAACGCAGGAGGGAGGGCCGGAGGAAGGTCGCCTTCGAGGCGCGGACGCTCGCCCCGGGGCGCCGGCTTTCTTCTTTGAGAGCCGAGACGCTTTGCTCCAGGGCTTCGAGCCGTTTCATCAAAACCGGAAAGCGTGGTAAGGGCCGTCTCCAGTCTGAAAAGGCGATCTGTGCGGGGTCGACAGGAGCCACGGAATCGACCACGGCTTCAACGTAAGCCGGGCATGGCAAGGTTCCAAAGGTGATCTTGTCATCGCATCACGAGCAGGCTCCCGACGACGACTTCTACGATGGGGGGCATCCGTCCGATCAACCGGGGCGACATCATTCGGCGCGGGGCGCTCACGCTCGATTAAAGGATCATGCTGATGACGCGTCGGAAAGGGTTCGACGGAGAGAACACCCGTTGCCGAGGCCCCCTCTCGAAACCCGAAGGGGGGCTTCGGCTTTTCAGAGCGCCTGACCTGATGCTTTTTTCTCCCCACCCCGAATTCCTTGATCCAGCTTCACAACATCTCGCTTGCTTTCGGCGGCCAGCCGGTGCTCGACCGCCTGACGTGGACGATCCGGCTCGACCGGCGCATCGGACTCATCGGGCCAAACGGCGCGGGCAAGTCCACCCTGCTCCGCGTCATCGCCGGACGGCAGACGCCCGACGAGGGCACGATCATGGCGGGCGACACGAGCCTCGGCTACCTCGCGCAGGACGTGCAGGAGAGCGTCTCCGGACGCTCGGTGCTCGAAGAAGCCATGGAGGCCTTCGAAGAGACGCTCGCCCTTCAGCGCGAAGAAGAGCGCCTCACCCACGCCATGGAGGTCGAGACCGACCACGAGAGCGAGCCGTACAACCGGCTCCTCCACGCCTTCGACCGCGTCCACGCCGAACTCGTCACGCGGGAAGCCCATCTCATCCGCCCCCGCACGGAGGCCGTCCTCGGCGGTCTCGGCTTCGAGGCCGAGGACCTCCACCGCCCCCTCGCCACCTTCTCCGGCGGATGGCGCATGCGCGTGGCCCTCGCCCGCCTCCTCCTCCGCCGCCCCGACGTCCTCCTCCTCGACGAGCCGACGAACCACCTCGACATCGACAGCATCGACTGGCTCGAAGGCTACCTCAAAAGCTACCCCGGCACGGTCGTCATCGTCTCGCACGACCGGTACTTCCTCGACCGCATGGTGACCACCATCGCCGAGCTATCGAACGGGAAGATCACGGAATACGCGGGCAACTACGCCTTTTACCTCCGGGAGCGCGAAAAAAGGCGGGAGATCCAGCGGGCGGCCTATCTCAATCAGCAAAAACAGATCGCCGAGACGGAGCGATTCATCGCGCGCTTCCGATACAAAGCCTCGAAGGCGCGCCAGGTGCAGAGCCGCGTCAAGATGCTTGAGAAGATGGAGCGGCTCGCCCCGCCGCCCTCCGACGAGGCCGCCATCTCGATCCGCTTCCCCGAACCCCGTCGCTCGGGCCGCGTGGTGCTCGAACTCTCGACGTTCTCGAAAACCTACCCCTCGCCCGACGGCGAGATCCGCGTCTTCGATCGCGCCGGGCCGCTCCACATCGAGCGCGGCGACAAGATCGCTCTCATCGGGAAGAACGGCGCGGGCAAGTCCACGCTCGCGCGCATCCTCCACGGCGTCGAGCCGTTCGAGGGCACGCGCACGCTCGGGCATCATGTGGACCTCACCTTCTTCGCCCAGCATCAGGCCGACGAACTCAACCCGGCCCACACCGTCCTCGAGGCCCTCCGCGAGAAGGCGCGCGGCCACAGCGACACCGAACTCCGCTCCCTCCTCGGCGCCTTCCTCTTCCGGGGCGACGATGTGTTCAAACCCGTCCACGTGCTCTCCGGCGGCGAAAAAAGCCGCGTCGCCCTGGCCCGAACGCTCCTCCTCCCGGCCAACTTCCTCATCCTCGACGAACCGACGAACCACCTCGACATCCAGTCGATCAACGTGCTCATCGAAGCGCTCCGGCAGTATTCCGGCACGTTCGTCGTCGTCAGTCACGACCGCCACTTCCTCGATCAGATCATCAACAAGGTGTGGCGCGTGGAGGAGGGGACGGTGCGGCCGTACCTCGGCAATTTTACGGAATACCGGTGGCAGATCGAGCATGGGACGGCCGGCCGCCTTGCCACGGCGAAGGCCGAGGCCCGTGCGACGAACGGGCGGCCCAAAGCCGCCTCCGAGACGGCGCGCGGGCCGAAGTCGAAGGAGCAGAAGCGCCGCGAAGCCGAGGAGCGCCGCCGCCGGTACGAGGAGAGCCGCCGCGCCGGACAGACCGACTTCAGCCTCCTCAATGCGTTTCAACTGAAAAAGGTGCACGACGAGACGGAGACCGCCATCTTCGAAAAGGAGGAGGAGAAAGCCCGACTCGAAGCCGCCGTCGCCGACCCGTCGCTGTACGCAGACCCCGCCCGCGTGCAGGCGACGACCGAGGCGCTCGCCGCCGTCGAAGAGACGCTCGCCGCACTGTACCGAACGTGGGAAGCCATCGCCGGGGAGATGGCCGCCCGCGAAGAGGTCTCGGGGTGAACCGGGGCGGCCACGGTAAACGTGAGGGCCAACCACCTGCTCACTTTATTCGTAGTACCCAATAGTCGCCTTGAGCCGATCGGCGAACGTGTAAATTTCATCCAGGGAATCAATCGACACCCGTTCTTCTTTCTTGTTTTCGCCAATGAGGCCGAGGTACTTCTGAGACGTATTGAAATGCAGGCGACAAATCGGCTTCCGGTTGTTGTCATCGAGCAGGATCCCGAAGTAAGACTTTACGTCCCGGGGAGCCACACGGGAAACATCCACCACCTCTCGCAGAATGGCCCGCACGATCCGGAACCCCTCCATTTCTTCCTCTGTCGTTATTATCCCGTTTTCCGGTTTTTTTTCGCGCCGGTCAGCGGCAACCTCGTCCGTGAATTCCGTCTGTTCCTCAGCCCGTAATGCCGATTTGAGACGATCGTTGACCCGATCGTTGATAAACTGACTCAGCGCACGCTTTACGATGTCGGTGAATTGCTCTCGCACCGACTGTTTAAAAGGGCCGCTGTAGACCTGCTTGGTGAAAAACTTCACAAAGTCATCCGATGGAGCACTCCATTGATGAGCAAGGTATTGCTTCAGGGCCTTGGTATATTTCATCTCGTTGGCCGCCGAGAGCAATTCTTCAAGGTTAAAAGTGGATTTCGTGAGCTTCTTGAGTTCGGGCACCACGCCGTCTCCAGTGTTGAGCACGTCGAACTCGAGAAAAGGCCGGGCGTCCATTTTATTGGGTTCTTCCAGATCTGAATAAAAGCGATAGAAGATGCCATTCGTAAGCACCCCGATCCGTGCGGGGGTGACCGTAAAGTATCTGAATAGTTGGGAAGCATGCACCTCGTCCAGGTTGACGCCGACGTATTTGCATTCGAACAGGATAATGGGCTTTCCTTCCATCATGATGGCATAGTCCACTTTTTCGCCTTTTTTGATTCCCACATCGGCCGTAAACTCCGGAACGACTTCGGTAGGATCGAAAATGTTATACCCCAGAGCGCTTATGAAAGGCAAGATGAAGGCATTCTTGGTCGCCTCTTCCGTTTGGATGTGATCCCGCATTTTTCGCGCTCGCGAACTCAACGCAGCGATCTCGTCGATGAAATCCATAATACCCCTCATAGTTTTAAATGAATGACGGCTTCCTCCAGGGCAATGCTCCTCCGAAACCTTAAGGGGGCCACCGTTTGGTTCCCCCATCGAACCCGGCCATCAGATGTTTGCCGATTTATGGGACATGAATGATTCGTCCGAAAAGGCATCGACACCTTTACTCCGCTCGCCTCGCGGAAGCAGAAATGCCTTCGAATAATCGTGCGCCCCGACGATCCTACCGTCAAAATAATACATCAAAGACTACCACGCGCTCATCGATGATAATAATTCCTCCCTTTATGCAAAAAAGCAGCGTCAGATCACAAAAGCAAGTAGATCAAAGGACTTGAAGGAAGCCCACAAAGGGGCGCATGACAACTTGCACGTTTTCGGAATAAGCCTCATGACGTGAAGCCCTTCAGAGGACTCCTATCGCCGATTCCTGAAGACTCACACGATCCCGACACGGGATCTTTGTGCGTTCTCTCATGCGCCCTCATCAAGTCATTCCCACGAAAGTGGACCTCCCGAACAATGCTCAAAAACAGATCTCCGATCGGGGTCGGAGACAACTTGTTTTTTGAAGCAAATTGCAGAGACGAAATGCCTATCGATGATTCGGAGGCATGCCCCTCTTGCCCTCATCAAACCACAAAGTATTTTTCCCAACAGACATGGCACGCATGATTTAACTCAGGCGTGCGTCTTATGTGGATGTTTTCGCATGTGCGGCGGCTATTTCATCACCACCATGCGTCGGGTCTCGGTGAAGGAGCCGGCGCGGAGGCGGTACACGTATACGCCGCTCGCCTGCGGCCCGGCGTTCCATACGGCGGTGTGTTCCCCGGCGGGCAGCCGTTCCGAGACGAGCGTCGCCACACGGCGGCCCATCACATCGAAGACGGTCAGTTCCACCGCCGCCGCCTCGGGCAAGGCAAAGGGGATGGTGGTGACGGGGTTGAACGGGTTGGGATAATTTTGGCGGAGTTCGTACGTCGTCGGCAGGTCGCCGCCGGAGTCCGTGGCGGTGACGAGGGCGGGGGTGTGGAAGACGAAGGCCCGCTCGTTCTCCACCGAGGCCACGCCGTCGGAGACGCGCACGGACCACGTGTACGTCGCGCCGGGGAGAAGACGGTCGCGGAGGTCGAGCACGAGCACGGTGTCGGCGCGGACGGTGCGCGTGGTGTCGAGGCCGGGGCCGGCGAGCGAAAACGTATACCGGAGCACGTCCTCGGCGTCCGGGTCGGCGGCGGCGTTCCACACGAAGCGGAGCGCCGGGCCGAGCGCCACGGGGTCGATCTCGGCGCCGTCGGCGGGCGCGGCGAGGCGCGGCGGCGTGGGCGCGGCGTTGGCGGCGGCGTTCTTCGCGCCCCACCGGAACGCGGGGTCGACCATGTATTCGAGCCGCCCGCCCTCGGGCGCTTCGAGCACGAGGCGCACTTCGTGATAGCCCCCCGCCATCGTCGTCGGGAGCGTCGCTTCGAAGAGTCCCGGCGCGAGCGTCGTCACGGGGAGCGTCTCCCATGCCGAAGCGCCCACCTTCCGGTGCGCCGCCTCCGCCGTCACGTCGTCGAACTGCGCGGCGAAGACGATGCGGTTGTCCGCGCCGGGCTCGAGCACGTCCCGCACCTCCCCGTTCGTCGTGATCTCGAACCGCTGAAGGTTCGACGGCTCGCGGAACTGAAGGTTGGAGTCGAAGACGAGCCGGGCCGTGGCGACCCCCGGCAGCCCGTCCACGCGATAGCCCTCGAACGTCCACACCAACACGTGCGGCCCCGGCGTGAAATGGAGGGTCTTCCCCACCGAGGCGAAGCGGTTGTTGACGACGCGGCCCTCCGCCACCACGAGCGGCAGTTCATCTCCGAAGAAAAGCTGATACGAAGCCGGCGCGCTCCGCGCCTCGAAGCCCGGATGGAAGAAAAAGGGCGGACGGGCGAAATAGATGCGGTCCCGCACGAACTCCAGCATTTCCCCCGACCAGAACGGCGGCCCGGAACCGATATGCAGAGGGATCACGGAGCTCGTCCACTGCGCGTCGGGCGCGCCTCCGAAGCTCCGATAAACGTTCATTCCGTCCTCCGTCGCTTCGAGCGCGGCGGTGGTGTACACCAGGTTGGCTTTCGTCAGCCGGTCCGGTTCCGGCGTCGTGGAGAGGTCATAGACCTCCTGAAAAACGGCGGGGAAGGCGAACGTCTCCGACGGCTTCGGGGCAAGGAAGACGGTGCGTTCGAAAGGCGGGGCAAGCTTCTGATGGGGCGCCTCCGGATCGAAGAAGGAGAGCTCGCCGCCGCTCGACAAATCCTGCACGTCGATGAAGGCGAGCGACGTCGTGGTCTCGTCCACGGCATACGTGTAATCGATGCGCCGGAAGGCGGCGGGGTCGTTTTCGAGGACCTGCGAACCCGAGACGCCTTTGAAGCGAAACGGGATGATGTAGTCGCCGGAGGGATCGCCGTAGACATAGACGACGCGCTGATACTCGTAGGCCCCGGAGAGCGTCGTCGTGCGCATTTCGTCATAGAGGGGATCGGTGACGAGCAGAAGCGAGAAGCCGTCGTCCCGGCTCCACAGCTCATAGTCGAAGGTGGGGGTGAGGGGGTGACCGGCGTCTCCGAGGGGGCGGAAAGCGAGGGTGTGGACGGCTTCCGTCGCGGACAGGTGCACGGGGGTCGCTCCGAAGACGGAGACGCCCTCGCGCACCACGACGGTGCGGCGCGCCGGAGTTCCGGCGGCATCGCCGAAGTCCTGATAGAGCGCCATCAGGTCGTACGTGCCTTCGGGGAGGAGGAACGCATCTTCCGGGCCGGGTGTGAGGAACGTCGCCGAGCCGGCGCCGAGCACGGCGAGCAGGAGCGGCGCTTCGTCGAAAGAAAGCCGGAGTTGATGCGCCTTGAGGACGGCGAAGGGGACGGCGACCGACCCGGCGGAGGAGGAGAAGCGCACGCGCCCGGTCAGCGGCGGCGGCAGGCCGCTGAAGCCCGCCGTCGCGTTGTCCACCTCGGCGGTGACGACGAACGGCTGCTCCGCCCCCGGCGCCACCGTGAGCACGCCCGGGCTGACGGAGACCGACACACCCGGCGCCTCCGGCCCTTCGACCACCGCCGAGAAGAGCCGCGCCTCCGCGCCGGGGTTGCGCACCCACAGCGTGTCGGCGCGCCTCCACACCGGCGAGGAGGCGTCGACCGTGCCGAACTCGAGGGCCGGCTCGCGCACTCCGGCAAAGCGTTCGACGGCGGCGCGCACGTCGATCCGTCCCGCGCCTTCGGCCCACACGTTCTCGCCGAGCGGCACGGCGGTGTTCATGAGCGCTTCCCGGACGTCGTCCGGGGTCCATTCGGGATGCGCTTCGAGCAGGAGGGCCGCCGCGCCGGCCACCTGCGGCGTCGCCATGGAGGTGCCGCTGCGCCGGGTGTACCCGCCGCCGATCCAGGGCGCCTCGACCTGCACGCCCGGCGCCGTCACTTCGGGTTTGATGCCGAGCGTGACCGCGCTGGGTCCGCGCGAGCTGAAGGACGCCACGTGGTCCGTCTCGTCGGAAGCGCCGACGGTGAGGGCGCGGCGCGCCGTGCCGGGCGAGTTGATGGTCTGATAATCACCGCCGTTGCCTGCCGCCACGGCGCATACGATGCCCGCCGCCACGGCATTGTCGAGGGCCTGCGAGGCGGCGTCGTCGGGGTTGCCCGGGCCGCCGAGGCTGAGGTTGATCACGTCCACGGCGTCGTCGGTGCCGGGATCGCCGTCGGGGTCCATCGCCCGCTCGACGGCGGCGATGACCGTCGAGATCATGCCGCCTCCGTTCTCGTCGAGCACCTTGAAGGCCATGATCCGGGCCCCGGGCGCGACGCCCCTGACCCTCTCGCCGTCGCCCGCGGCGATGCCCGCCACGTGCGTCCCGTGCCAGTGGTCGTCCATCGGGTCGTCGTCGTCGTGGACGAAGTCGTACCCGCCGAAGACCTTGAAGCCGGGCCCGAAGCCGCCGCCGAGGTCCGGGTGTTCGTAGTTGACGCCGGTGTCGATGACGGCGATGACGACGCCCCGGCCGCTGACGTCGAGCTCGGCGTGCACGCGGTCGGCTCCGATGAGGGCGTTGCTCGGCGCGTCCGTGGCGCGCACGGCGACGTCGGGATGGACACGGCGAACGTACGGCAGCCGGCGGATGCGCTCGACGACCCACCGCCGCGTCGTCAGGGCGATGCCGTCGAGGGCGGTGAGGTACTCGAAGCGAAACACGGTGCGCGCCGGAGCGAGCGCGCCGCCGGCCTTGGCCGCACCGCCGGCTTCGAGAGCCGCCACGTCGGCGCGGAACCGGTCGTGCTCCGCCGCGAGCGCCGCGCGGGCATTCGCCTTGCCCGCACCGTCCTCGATGAGACTCAGCGGCGGGCTTTCGAACTGCACGATCACGCCGACGACCTCGTTCATGTCGAGCGTATACTCCGCCGCCACGCGGTCGCCGCGGCGCCATTGCGCCGCCATGACGCCCTTCGGAACGACCGACCGCACGGGGTTGCCCGTCGCATCCTTCGCCGTCACCACGGTCTGCCCGAACGCGCCGCCTGCGCAGACGCACACGCATCCCGCGAGGAGGCCGAATCGGACGAAGGCCGGGATACGGGAGGCTATCTTCGCACGCAGGAGAGAAGGCATGGGCGCGGCGGGAAAGGCGGGGAACGAGAAGCCGGAACGCCTGCTCCGACGTCCTTCCGTTTCCCCTGATTCTCGCACGTTACGAGGCCTTCCGGTCCGGCGCAATCCTATTTCCGGCCCCTTTCCGGGCAGGAACGCACGCGGCGGAACGGGAGGGCTTGCGTCCCGCCGCGCCGTCCCTTATTTCATACAGCCCCGCGCGCGACGGAAGCCGAAACCGTCGAAAGGGCGACCGAAGAAGGACGGCATACGCTTTGCCTTCGTAACCTGCGCCCCGCTCCGAGGACCAAACCCCGCCCGTCCTCATAGAACGCCCTGTCCCAAATTTTTCGCTTTCAGAACCTCATGGCCAAGAGCAACCGGACCATCCTTTCGACCCGCGCGCTCCTCGGCGCGCTCCTCGGCACGCTCCTCGGCGCCGGCGCATGGTCCGCCCACGCCCAGATCTTCAAGCTTCCCCAACCCGACACCACCGCCGGCAACTTCTTCGGCGTCTCCGTATCGATCGACGGAACGCGGGCGCTGGTGGGCGCGAGCGCCGAAAACGTGTGCGGCGTGAATTCGGGAGCGGCGTACCTCTTCGAGCTCGACCCGGAGACCCGCGAGTGGGTGGAGCAGGCGAAGCTCACGCCGTCCGACTGCAAGGAGGGGCATTTCTTCGGACGCGCCGTCGCCCTGAGCGGCGACCATGCCATCGTCACGGCGTACCGGCCCTTTTTCAGCACGGCGCTTTCGAACGCAGCCTACGTCTTCGAACGCGATCCGGATACGGGCGCATGGCGCGAGACGGCCAAGCTCACGACCCGAAACACCGAGGAGGAAGGCGCCTTCGCCGCCACCGTCTCGCTCGACGGCGACCGGGCGCTCATCACCGCCGCGGGCGACCCCTCCGGCGGCCGATACGGCGGCGCGGCCTACATCTTCGAGCGTGAACCCGACGGACGATGGCGACAGAAGGCGCGCCTGACCGGGAGCGGCGGCACACGCTACGGCATCTTCGGCACGGACGGCGCGCTCGACGGCGACCGGGCCGTCGTCTCGGCCTCGACCTATTTCGCCGAAAAGCCCGGCTCGGTCTACATCTTCGAACGCGGCGCGAGCTCCGGCGCATGGAAGGAAGTCGCCCGCTTCGGGGACATCGAGGATTTCTTCATCTCCGTGGACATCCACGAGAACCGCGTCATCGTGGGCGAGAGCAAAGGCGGGCGCAAGGCTTCCGGCAAAGCCTCGATCTTCCGCCGCAACCCCGAAGGACGCTGGGAGCCCGAAGCGACGCTCTTCCCCGCACAGCCGTATGACGACGGCGGCTTCGGCACGGACGTGGCCATCCACGGCGACCGCGCGCTCGTCGTCGGCTATGACGAACAGCTCAGCTTCGAATTCAACATCGACCGCGTGGTGTACGTCTTCCGGTACGAGCCGGAAACGGAGGCGTGGGAGCAATCGCACATCATCGACGTGGGTCACGTGGCCTTCGGCTCGTCCATCGACCTCGGCGATCCGTACGCGCTCATCGGTCAGGCTTCGGAGCAGGAGCCGGGCGCCGCCTACGTGGTGCGCATCCACTGATTTCGTGTGAAAGACGGGGCGCGCGCGGGAAAGCTTGAAAGGTTCTCTCCAGCTTTGGTACCTTGCGGGGCGCCCATCTTCCGCCCCCTTCTCTTTTTCCTGACTCCACCCGACACGCAGCCGACCCATGCTTACGTTCCGCTGGTGGTCTTTCCTGCTCCTCTTGTTGTTCGGGGCCGGATGCGGCTCCGCCCTCGACGCGGCGCGGCGCGACGTGCCCGCCTATACGCGAAGCTCCGAGCACTACCGCAGCTTCGCCGACGCCGAGGCGCTCTCGGCCTATCTCCGCGCAGGCTCCGACGCCGGGCCGCTCGTGAGCGCCCATCGGGGCGGGCCGATGTCCGGTTATCCGGAGAACGCCCTCGCCACGTTCGAGCACACGCTCCGGTATGCTCCCGCCCTCATCGAATGCGACGTGCGCAGCAGCCGCGACGGCGTCTTCGTGCTCATGCATGACGAGACGCTCGACCGCACCTCCACCGGCTCGGGCCCCGTCCGCGACCACACGCTCGACGAACTCCGCCGCCTGCTCCTCGTCGACGACCGGGGCGTCACGACGCCGTTCCGCATCCCCACGCTCGCCGAGGCGCTCGCCTGGGCCGAGGGCCGCGCCGTCCTCACGCTCGACGCCAAAGACGACGTCCCGCCCCGCGACCTCGTGGCCGCCATCCGCCGGATGCGCGCCGAGAACCGGGTCGTGCTCATTGCCTATACGTTGGACCGGCTCCTCACGTATCATCGCCTCGCGCCCGAGATGATGCTCTCCGCCACCGTCGAGACGCCTGCCGACCTCGAAGCGCTCCTCGCGAGCGGCGTCGATCGTTCTCGGATCATCGCGTTCACGGGCGTCGGAGCGGTGCATCCCGAGGTGATCGCAGGGCTGCACGCGCACGGCATCCGCGCCATGCTCGGCACGTTCGGCGAGATCGACGGGCGCGCCGCGCACGCCGGGCCGGTCGTCTACCGGGCGCTTCTCGATCGGGGCGTCGACGTCATCGCCACGGACAACGTGCCGCTGGCGGCCCGGGCGGTGGAGCGCTATGCGATGCTGCCCACGCAGTGAGGACGCTCAGCCATTGCCTGTGAGGACGCCGCGCAGCCATGCTTCGAGGTGCGTCGTCGCGCCGGGCAAGAGCGGGATTGCGCCGACGCCGACCTCTTCGAGGGCCCGCCCGTGGCGGCTGGCCGCATACGCGCCCGGCTCCGGCTCGCGGTACGGATAGAGCGCCACCGCCTGCACGACGGTGCGCCCCTGCCGGTCCCGGTCGAGGATGGCGTCGCGGTAGCGGTGGAGCGCGTTGAGCGCGTCGGAGGGCGGGCCGGGGACGCCGAAGCGACGGACGTAGGCGGGCGAGGCGTCGAGGCGGTACTTGGCGTCGAGGACGTACCGGGTGCGCGAGGCGCCGGGGCCCCCGAGGGTGAGCACGAGGTCGGGTTGCTGGGGCACGAGGTAGCCCTTGCCGCCGAAACGCGGGTTGTACGTGATCGCGAGCCGGCGCCCGCCCGCGAGCGGGAACGCGACGGTCTGCGCCTGCCCGCGCCGGAGCCGCAACCGCAGCCCGTGCCGCTCGACGGTGAGAAGCTGTGCGGCGGGCAGACCCGCACCCGTCACCTCCGCCGCAAGCCGGACGAGCGTGAGAAAGCACCAGTATTCGTAGAGAAGGTGCAGGTCTTTCAGGCTGAGCGCGAGCGGGCCGCCTTCGAGCGTGAGTCCCCGGCGCAGGAGCAGACAGGCCTGATAGGCCTCGCGATAGCCGGGCGCGGTCAGGAGGCGGAGCGTGGGCGGCGCGGGCGTTTCCGCTTCGAGGTCGCGCCACGGCTCGAGGGCGGCCAGGCGCGCCACGCGCCGGCCCATGTCGTCGAGCTCCCGGAGCGCCTGTGCATGGCGAAGGCCCGGACGACGCCGGCGCTCTTCGGCCGAGAGGCGGGCCAGGCGCGCCCGGACCTGCCGGAGCTGCGCCGCGAACCACCGGTGCTCGGGCGTGTCGCGCGTATAGACGGCCCGGCGCGCCGGGAGCCGCCGCCGCACCGGAAGGCCGCCACGTATCGTCTGAAAATCGCCGTGCCCGCCGCCTTTGCGCACGGCCCGGCGCACGGCGGTGTCCGAACGGCGGATGCGCTCGACGCGCACAGGCTCGGCGACCCGGGCCAGCCCCCACCGGGGATGCCGCGCCACGTAGTCGAGCGCCTGCTCGAGGTCGCCGAGAACGTGGCGAAGGAGCGTCGCCCATGCGGCGGCCTCCGGACGCCGCCGCGCCGCGGGGTGCGCCGGGCGAACCGTCGCCCGCAGGTACTCGAACGCCAGCCCCTCGGCGATCTCCTCCACGTCGGCCCGGATCGCCTCATAGTCGCGGCGGTAGTCGAGCTTCGAAGGAAACACCTCGACGGTGAAGGCGACGTGCGGCACGCCGTCCACCTCGACGACGAAGCGGCTCTCCCCCACCTGTCCCCCGAAGTTGACCGCTCCGTGCACGATGCGCCCGTCCTCGGAGGCATGCAGTCCACGCACGAGCGCCGGATCTCGATGGCGCACGGCCACACGCGCCCCCTTCCGGCTTCGCACGAGAAGCATATAGTCGGTCTGCTCGAAGAGACGCGCCTCCGCCCGCGTCTCCACCCTCGGCGCCACGCCCGGCTGCAGGGCGCGCACCTCCGGCCCGGACGCCTCCCCCACCGGCGGGGTCACCGGACGCTTCGCCCGCGCCCGGCTCCACACCAGCCGCACCGCCCCGGTCTCTATCGTGAAAAGGGTCATGAGCGTCTGAAGGTTCGAACGTTGCGGTTCGAGTGCACCCGAACGGACGCACGGCATCCCCGTGAGTCATTGTCCCCGTGGGACGTTCCCGCGCACCAGCACGCTACGCGCTCACCTTGTGATACTGCCGCACGGCAAGCGTGACGAGGACGACGGCGAACGCGACGAGCGCCCAGAACTGCGTCTGCACGTCCCAGAAGCCCGCTCCCTTGAGGAGCACCCGGCGCATGATCTCGATAAAATAGGCGATGGGATTGAGGAGCGTCAGCTTCTGCGCCCACCCCGGCATGCTCTCGATCGGCGTGAAAAGCCCGCTCATCAGGATAAAGACGACCATGATGAACCACGCGATGAACATGGCCTGCTGTTGCGTCTCCGTGATCGTCGAGATCCACAGTCCGAGGCCGAGCATGCCCACCATGTACACCCCGGTGAGCCCGAAGATGAGCCACAGGTTGCCGAGCATCGGCACGTGAAAGACGACTTTCGCCACCACCAGCCCGGCCGCCAACTCGACGAACGAGAGGAGCCAGAAAGGCAGGAGCTTTCCGATGATGAAGTCCCGCTTCCGGATCGGCGTCACGTTGAGTTGTTCGATGGTGCCGATCTCCTTCTCCCGCACCACGTTCATCGACGAGAGGAACGTGCCGATCATCGTCACGAGAAGCACGAGGATGCCCGGGACCATGTAAAATTGATAGTTGAGGTCCGGGTTGTACCAGTGGGAGAACACCACCTCGAGGATCGGCTGCGCGAACGGGTCCGGGGGCGGCGTCCCGAAATCGATCTGGAGGTCCCGATTGTACGAGGAGAGGATGCGCACGGCATAGGCTTGCACGACGCCCGCCGCCGCGCCGTCCTGTGCGTCGAGGATGATCTGCACGGGAGCCGTGCCCGTCTGCCGAAGGTCCCGCTCGAAGTCTGCCGGGATGTGAAGGATCATCCGTACGTCGCCGCGCTGCATGGCCGCGTCGGCATCGGCCGTCGAGAACGTCCGATGGCGGATGGTGAAGTACCCCGACGCCGTGAAATGCTCGACGAGGCGATGCGAGGTCGTGCTCCCGTCCTCGTCGATCAGGCTCACCGGCGTCTCTTTCACCTCGAACGTGGCCGCGAAGGAGAGCACGAGCAGTTGAATGATCGGAAGCACGAAGATGATCGGCAGCATCGCCCGGTTCCGGAAGATCTGCAAGAACTCTTTCTGCAAGAGGAACAGGATGGTGCGCATAACGGATCCGTAGGATGGCTGCGGCGCCCTCAGGCGAGGCGGTCATTGAAATTTTTGACGCTGACGGCAAGGAAGAACAGGGTCATCCCGGCGAGAACCAGGGTTTCCTGCCAGATGTCGCCAAAGCCCACGCCCTTGATCATGAGCCCCCGCACGATGATGAGGAACCACTTCGCCGGGACGATGTGGCTGACCATCTGAAGCGGGAGGGGCATGCTCGAGACGGGGAAGATGAAGCCGGAGAGGATGACCGTGGGCAGGAGCAGGCCCGAGAGCGAGACCATCATCGCCGTCTGTTGCGTGCGGCTGCGCGTGGAGATGAGGATGCCGAGCGAAAGCGCGCACCCGATGAAGAGCAGACATTCGAGCATCAGCAACGTGAGGCTGCCGCGCATCGGCACCTGAAACACCGTGCGCGCGAGCGTCAGGATGACGCTGACGATAGCGAGCGAGATGACCAGATACGGGATCACCTTGCCGACGATGATCTGCGCCGGCTTCAGGGGCGAAACGAGGAGCACCTCCATCGTCCCGGTCTCTTTCTCGCGCGTGATGGTGATGGACGTCATGAGCGCGCACACGAGCATGAGGATGAGCGCGATCAGGCCGGGCACGAACAGAAAGACGCTCTTGAGCTCGGGGTTGTACCGCATCCGCACCTCCGGCACGATGCGCACACCGCCCGCCGGACCGGTGGCGAGCCGCCGTTGATAATCCTGAAGGATGGACGTCGTATAGGCGAGCGTGGTGTTCGCCATGTTCGGATCGGAGGCATCGGTGAGCACCTGCACCCGGGCCACGCCGTCGTGGGCGAGGCGATGCGCGAAGTCCGGTTCGAAGATAATCGCCTCTTTGGCCCGCCCCTTCTGAAAGGTCCGTTCGATCCCGATCTCGCGCGTCTGATGCCCCACCCCCTCGAAGTACGGCGACGCGAGCACTTCGCTCTTGATGGCCTGCGTCACGTAGTCGCCCGAGGGATCGACGAGCAGCACACGCACGTCGTTGACTTCGTTCCGGATGGCAAAGCCGAAGAGCACGAGTTGAATCACCGGCATACCGAAGAGGATCACGAGCGTCCGCCGGTCGCGGAGGATGTGATAGAACTCTTTGAGCACGAACCCCCTGAATGCGTTCATCCGCCCCCTCCCTGCGCCGCTGTTTCCCCGGCCGTCTCCGCCCCGCCCCGCGCCAGTCGGAGAAAGACCTCGTTCATCGTGTCCACGCCGAATTTCCGTTTCAACTCGCCCGGCGGCCCCATCGCCTCGATCCGCCCGTCGACCATGATGCTCACGCGGTCGCAATATTCGGCTTCGTCCATGTAATGCGTGGTGACGAACACCGTCACGCCCCCGGCGGCGGCCTCATAGATGAGGTCCCAGAACTGCCGCCGTGTGATCGGGTCGACGCCGCCGGTGGGCTCGTCGAGAAAGACGATCTCGGGTTCGTGGAGGATGGCTACGGAGAAGGCCAGCTTCTGCCGCCACCCGAGCGGGAGCGCGCGGATGCGCTCGTCGCGGACGCCGGTCAGGCCGAGTTCTTCGAGGAGCTCCGCCGTCTTCTCCTTGATGGCGCGGTTCGAGAGGCCGTAGATGCCGCCGTAAAATCGGATGTTCTCGCGCACGGTCAGGTCCTCATAGAGGGAGAAGCGCTGGCTCATGTAGCCGATGTTCCGCTTGATCTGCTCCGGCTGTGTGTACACGTCGAAGCCGGCGACGCGCGCCTCGCCGGAGGTGGGTGCGAGCAGGCCGATGAGCATACGGATGCACGTCGTCTTGCCCGCGCCGTTGGCCCCGAGGAAGCCAAAGATCTCTCCGCGCTCGACGGAGAAGGTGACCTCCTTCACCGCGATGAAGTCTCCGAAGGCGCGGGTGAGCCGGTTCACTTCAATGATGGCCATCGTGCGCCTCCTCCTGCGCCTGCATCAGCGCCATGAATACGTCTTCGATGCCCGCCCGGATCGGCTCCACCTCGGCGTCTTCGAAGCCCCTGCCCCGAAGGTATTGCCGCAGTTCGTCCGGGTCGGCGGTTTCCCGGGCGTCGGTGTAGTGGATGGAGTCGCCGAAGGCATACACGGAAAAGGCGTGCGGATAAGCCCGGAGCGCCTTCAGGAGCCGGTAGCGGTCGGAACCGCGCACGGCGAAGAGCGGTCGATCGTACGTCGCCTCGATGCGTGCGGGGGTGTCTACGCTGAGCAGCCGCCCTCCCTGCATGAGCGCCACCCGGTCGCACAGCCGCGCCTCGTCCATGTATGGCGTGGAGACGACGATGGTGATGCCGGAAGCCTTCAGCCGCCCGAGCATCTCCCAGAACTCCTGCCGAGACACCGCGTCGACGCCCGTGGTGGGCTCGTCGAGGAAGAGCACGCGGGGACGATGGATGAGCGCGCACGAGAGGGCCAGCTTCTGTTTCATCCCGCCCGAGAGCTTGCCGGCGGCCCGGTCCCGGAAGGGTTCGAGCGGCGCGTAAATGCCCTTCACGAGGTCGTAGTTCTCTTCAACGGTCGTCCCGAAAACGGAGGCGAAAAATTTCAGGTTCTCCTCCACGCTGAGGTCGGGATAGAGGGAGAAGCGCCCCGGCATGTAGCCGAGCCGGGGCCGGAGCCTGCGGTAGTCGTTCACCACGTGCAGCCCATCGACGAACGCCTCCCCGGCGTCGGGCAGCAGCAACGTCACGAGTATGCGGAAGAGGGTCGTCTTCCCCGCGCCGTCGGGACCGATGAAGCCGAAAAGCTCGCCTTCCCTGACGGAAAAGGAGACCCCGTCGACGGCCCGCACCGCTCCGAAGTTTTTCACGATATCCCTGACGACGACGGCATCCATGGCGACCACAGGTTCGGGCGGAGGAATCAGGGGGTGGACGACTCGGCGGCGAAGCGGACCTCGCCCGGCATGCCGATCTTGAGCACGCCGTCCGGGTTGGGCACGCGCACCTTGAAGGCATAGACGAGGTTGACGCGTTCCTCTTTCGTCTGGATCAGCTTCGGCGTGAACTCGGCCTCGGAGGCGATCCACGTGACCTCGCCTTCGAGCGCGCGGTTCTCCGTCCGGTTCTCGTCGATGAGCACGGTCACGCGCTGCCCGAGGCGCAGATGCGGCAACTGCGCCCCGCTGACGTATGCCCGGAGGTCCATCGCGTCGAGGTCGGCGATTTTGTACAGCGGCTTGCCGGCCGCCGTCATCTCGTGCGGCTCGGCGAAGGTGACGAGCACCGTGCCCGCCACGGGGTTGACGATGCGGCTCCGCGCGAGGCGGTCCTCCACCTGGTCGATCTGCGCGTCGAGCGCCGCAAGTTCGGCCTCGATGGTGGCCGTCTGCGTACGCACGGACTGGATCTGGCGGTCGAGCACGTCGATCTGCCCGAGGATGTCGTCCCACTGTTTGCGGGGCGCGGCCTCGCTCTTGAGCAGCTTCTCGAGACGCGCCTTCTCGGTGAGCGCGACCTTTTTCTGCGCTTCGATCACGGCGATTTGAGCGCGCACGCCCTGCCGCTTCGTCCGCACCGCCTCGCGGCCGGCGCGAAGCTGCGCGCGCTGAAGCGCAAGCTGCGTCGTATCGACGAGGCCGACGACCGCGCCGGCCTCGAGCCGCTGCCCCTCCTCGACGTCGAAGGCGAGCAGCCGACCCGTCGCCTCGGAGGAGATGAGGGTCTCCGTCGCCTCGAAGTTGCCGTAGGCGTCGGACGTGGCTTCGTCGTTCCGGCAACCCGCAAGGAGTCCCGTGCACATGAGAAACGCCGGGAGAAGGAGGTTCACCGGCAGGCGGCCGGGCAAAAAGTGAGGTCTGTTCATGATGCTCCTATCGTGGTCAGATACCGGACGCGGGCCTGGATGAGCTGCAACCGGTGCAGCCTTCGGGTAAGCCGCGCCTGATGTTCGGCGTTGCGTTCGATGAGGTAGTCGGTGGCGGTGATGACGCCGTTTTCGAGTTGGCTGGCGGCCTGCGCCGTGATGCGCGCCCGAAGCGTGATGATCTCGTCGTCCCGTTCGAGCAGTTCCTCCAGCCGCTCGAGGTCGTGCCGCATCTGCTCGGCCGCCACGTCGATCTGTTGCGTGAAGGCCGCTTCCTGCGCGTTGACGACCTGCCGCTGCAAGGCCAGCGCCTCCCGGTCGCGACGGCTCATGTGCCAGTCCCAGAAGTTCCACTGCACCCGCACGCCGAACGAATAGAACGGCTGGAAGGTGTTCTCGAAGATGTCGAGGCCGGGCGGACGTCCGTAGGCGGCTTCGGCGAAGCCGGAGACGCGCGGGCGGGTCTGCCGCTCCGCCAGGCGCTCCTGCTCGACCAGCAGGGTCCGGTTCAGCTCGAACGCCCCGTACTCGGGCCGTCGGTGTGCCTCCGGGCGCGCGCCCTCGACCCTCACCGACGGCGGCTCCAGCACCGTGTCCTCCGGCAGCGGACGTCCGAGCAGCGTGCCGAGCACGGCCAGCGCGGACCGGCGCTGCGCGTCCACCTCCGCCTGCTGCTGCGCCACCTTGAGCAACTCGACCGTCAGCACGTCCACGTTCGCGCGCATCCCGACGCCCGAGGCCACCTGCGCCTCCACCCGACGGAGCCGCGCGCGCAGATCTTCTTCCAGCACCGCCAGCGAAGCCGCGCGCGCCTGCTGCACCAGCACGCCGAAAAACGCCGCGTTCACCTGATCCCGCAGTTTGTACACCTCCACGGCCACCGACTGCTGCGCCAGATCCCGCTGCGCGTATTCGAGCGCCCGCTGCCTCGCCGTCAGGCCGCCGTCATAGATCAACTGCTCCACGTTGAACGAGACGCGGTACTGATCCTTGCTGATCGTCGGCAGCGTGAAGCCCGGCGCGCTCAGAGGAAACTCCGGCACGCTCGACTGATACGTGGCCTGCCCCCTGAGCGAGACCCCCGGCAGAAATCGCGCGTTGAGGTTCCGCACCTTCAGCTCGGCGATGGACGCGCGAAGCGGCGCTTCCGCCTGCAACGGATGATGCGCTTCCGCCTCCCGGTAGCACACGTCGAGCCGCAACGTATCGGAGGGCGTCGTGAAAAGCATCAGGACGAGTAAAAAGGTCATGGCTTCAAAGCATGGTGAATGAAGCGGCGCACTTCCCGCTTGCGCTGTTGCAAAAAGTCAAGATAGGCGTCATCGTCGAGGCCGGTCACCGTCTGCAAAATGGGGCGGGCGATGAAGGGAAACAGGCAGAGCGCCACCAGATTGGCGAACAGATGCTCCGGCATGATGGGCCGGATCTCTCCGCGCACCACCGCCTCCCGCACTTCCCCCGAAAGCTTTGCAAAGGCGCCCTTCGCAAACGTTTCCCCGAATCGCCGCAGATGATCCGGATGGTGGTTCAACTCTTCCAGGATGAACGCCGGCGCGTCCGGATTGGCAAACACCTGATCGAGGTAGACCTCGATGAACCGATCAATTTTCTCGAACAACGGCAGATCCGCCCTGAGCACGTCGAGGACCGGGGAGAGCACTTCCCTGGCCGTCGCCTGAAACACCGCCTCGAAGAGCTTTTCCTTGCTGCGGAAATAATAGTGCAGCATCGACTGGTTGATGCCCGCCCGCCGCGCGATCTCCTGCATCCGCGCGCCGTGAAAACCGCGCTCGTGAAAGATCGCTTTCGCCGCTTCGAAGATCTTCTTCTCGGTTTCCTGTGCCATCGTCCGGTAGCATATGCCCCATTTTTCGCATCCAAGTTAAGCGAACCAACCGTTTGATTCAATCATCTGATTGACTTTTTCCCGACCAAATGAATCCGGAACGAACCTCTGAGGGGCGACCTCTGACGACAGGCCCCGGAAAGGGCGCTGCCTTTCCCGTCATCGTCGCCTGTTGGACCGGAGGGCTACGAAACTTCAGACGGCTGACCCATCCGGCGGCGGTAGGTCCCGGAAGAGATCGGCACACCTTGCAAACCGTTCGGCCTCGCCGATGAGCACCAGCCGGTCACCGGGCTCGATGCGAAAGTCGCCCGAGGGGTTGGCGATGGTGCGACCGTCGCGGCGGACGGCCAGGACGGTGAGGTTATAGCGCTGCCGCAAGCCCACCTCGGCGAGCGTCTTGCCGGCCACGGGGGCGCCCGGGCGCACGGCCACGGCGCGGGTATGCAGCCCTTCCTCATCGAGCCCCTGCAGCACCATCATGTGGGCCTCCTGAAGCTGGCTGCGAAAGACCTGATAGTCCCCCGAGCGGAGAGCCGCCACCTTCCGATTGATCTCGTCCGGAGGAATCATGTAGGCCGCCAGCACATTGGTGAAGATGCGCACGGACGTCTCCAGCTCTTCCGGCACCACGATGTCCGCCCCGGCCCGGTGAAGCCGTTCGATGTGGTCGAGGAAGCGGGTGCGGGCGATGATCTGGACGGTGGGGTTGAGGTAGTGGGCCACCTCGACGGTGCGAAGGGTGGCCGCCTCGTCGTTGATGGCTACCACGAGCAGTTTGGCCCGGTTGATGCCCGCGTGCTCGAGGAGGTGGGGGCGACCGGCATCGCCCCGCACCACGTAGATGTCGGCCTTCTCGGCACGATCCGCCAGCACCGGGTCCATCTCGATGACCTCGAACGGAAGGCCCGTGTCCTTGAGCACCTGCGCCAGGCGTTCGCCGGCAGGACCGTACCCGACAATGATGACATGGTCCTCCAGCGGCGGCACAGAAGCCTCCCCTCCACCCGACAGGTCGTCCGAAAAACGGTCCGTCCGGATCATCCACCCGGCCAGACCCTGCCCGACATTCATCAGGAAGGGCGTGGCGGCCATCAGCAGCACCGTCACGGCGATGAATGTTTGCACGCCTTCCACGCCCAGACCCGCCGGCGTCAGCCCGACGCGCTCTCCGGCCCGGGCCAGCACAAACGAGAACTCGCCGATCTGAGCCAGTCCCAGCCCGGCCACCACCGCCACACGCATCGGATACCCCACAAACCGTACCGTGGCCGTCGTCAACCCCGCTTTCACCAGGAGCACCACCCCCGCCACCCCGAGCACCAGCGGCAGGTTATCCACCAGAAAACCGAGGTCAAGCAGCATGCCGACGGAGACGAAGAAGACGGCGTTGAACAGCGTCCTCAGCGGCAGGATCTCGCTCAGGGCGTAGGCGCTGTAGCGGCTCTCACTCACCACGAGCCCGCCCAGGAAGGCGCCCAGAGCCAGGCTCACGCCGGCCAGACTCGTCAGCCACGCCGTCCCGAAGCAGATCGTCACCACGGTGGGGAGGAACAACTCGGACCGCTCCGTGCGGGCGATGCGCTCGAGCAGGGGCGGCAGCAGCTTGCGGGCCACCACCAGCACCGCGGCGATCAACAGCACCGCCTCGACGAGCGCCCGGACGAGCGCCAGCGGCGTGCCGCCCTGCCCCCCGAGCGTCGGCACGAGAAGCACCATAAGGATGATGGCCAGGTCTTGAAAGATGAGGATGGCCAGAGCCACTCGTCCCTGAGGGGTGTCCGTTTCGTCATGGTCGTCGAGCAACTTGAGCACGATGGCCGTGCTGCTGAGCGCCACCAGACAGCCCGTGAAGACGCCCACGGGCCAGGCCACTCCGATGATGAGCAGAAGAAGCACCGTCACCGACACCGTCAGTCCCACCTGCAGACCGCCGGCGAAGAAGATCAGGCGACGGATGCGGCTGAGCCGCTCCAGGCTGAACTCGACGCCGATGGTGAAGAGCAGCAGGATCACCCCCACCTCGGCCATCCCGTCGATGAGGGCCTGGTTCGTTACCAGTCCCAGCGCCGTCGGACCGATGACCACGCCCGCCAGCAGAAATCCAACGATGGGCACCAACCGAATGCGATAACACAGGTAGGCGATCAGCACGCTCCCGGTCAGGAGCGCCACGATCTCGCCGAGAAACGGCAGGGTTACCGCAAGGACGGGATTCCACATGAGAAGCGGCAGCGGAGGAATGGAAAAACCACTTGCTTGTTGGTCTATATAAGAAATGCCGAACGGAGAATGGCAAGCCTGCCCCACAAAAGCCGGCGTGGCTAGCCCCGAAGAGCCTCATACAGCGCCTTCAGGAGCGTCCCGTTCGCGTCGCCGGTGTGCTCCCAGTACATGACGCCGCCCAGCCCGCGGGTCCGCGCGTACCGGGCCTTCTCCCGGAGCGAGGCCTCGTCTTCGTAGGAGATAAAAACGAGCGAGTCCGGCTGCCAGAGATACGGCGCTTTTGCGGCGTCGTCCCAGTGCCGCTCGTAGCCGTTCTTGCCGATGTACCGGTCGGCGAGAACGTGGTAGGGATAGCTTTCGACCCGGCCCTCATAAGGCTGATACAACCCGTCGTTCTCCGGACGGACGCCGTGCCATCCGTAGCCGTAGAAGGCCGCCCCGAGCACGACCTTCCGCGCCGGAACGCCCGCCCGAAGCAGCGCCTCCACCGCCTCCGCACCCGACGGCGCCGCGACGCCCGAGGGCGGATACAGGTTGGCGTGATGCCCCGTGCGCTCCGTCCACGGGCCGTGGAAATCGTACGTCATCAGGTTGATGAAGTCGAGGTAGGCGACGGCGGCGCGGAGGTCGGTGTGCGCCAGATACTCCTCGCCCGCCCCGGCGGCGATGCTCAGTTCGTAGCGGCGCCCTTCGGCGCGACCGTCGCGGACGCTCTGCCGGTCGAGGTGCTCGCGGAGCGTCCGGAGGAGCAACGTGAAGTTCTCCCGGTCCGCTTCGCGATACACGTTGTCCTCGCCGGGCTGCCCCGGATACTCCCAGTCGATGTCGAGGCCGTCGAGTGCGAAGCGGGTCATCAGCGCCACGGCGCTTTGCGCGAACGTCTCGCGGGACGCCTCGGTGAGCGCGGCGTCGGAGAAGTTTTCCGACCATGCCCATCCGCCGACGGAGAGCAGAATTCTGAGCTCCGGATGCCCGGCCCGGAGCGTCGCCAGACGGGTGGGGTCGTCGGGGTTTTCGAGCACCACGGAGTCGTTCCGCACGTTGGCGAAGGCATAGTTGATATGTGTGAGGCGGGCCGCGTCGGCCTCGCGCACGTCCCCCCCGCGCGGGCCGAAGAGGTAGCCGACGAGCCGGTAGGTCTCCGCCGGCGCACCACCTTCCCGCGCCTCGTCGCACGCGGTCAGGCCGACGGCGAGCGCCGTCAGGGCGAACGCGCAGGCCACCGCCCGCAGAGGTCGTCTTTTGCCGTTCATATCTTGATGAAGATGCGTCGCCGGTAGAGCACCCAGGCGACAAACCAGAAGAGGACGACGTGGGCGAGGGCGAAGAGGAGCGAGCCGTTCATCGGACCGGCGAGGGCCGCGAAGACGTTCCGGTACAACCATCCGTAGGCGCTCGTCGTCTCGCCGCCGCCGGTCGGCACACGCACCCAGTAGATCAGCACGAGCACCCAGAAGATCGAGAGCACGTACACGAAGAGCGGGTTCATGCCGAAGACCCGGAGCGGGTGCGTCCATGCCTTGTACCCCTTCACGTCGATCAGCCAGACGAACCATGCCAGGCACACCATCGCGATGCCGCCGGTATAGAGCACGTACGAGCTCGTCCACAGCGGCTTGTTGATGGGGAAGGCAAGGTCCCACACCAGCCCGCCGAAGATCAGCGCCGTGCCCGCGAGCAACATCTTGAGCACGGCGTCTTCGAGCCGGGCCTCGGACTGTATGAGCCGCCCGGTGAGGTAGCCGAGGACGACCGTCACGGCGGCGGGGAGGGTGCTGAGCAGCCCTTCCGGGTCGAACGGCACGCCGAAGCCTTTGTACACGTGGTTCTCTCCGAAGACGAAGAGGTCGATGCGCCGGGGAAGGTTCGTCTCCAGCCCGTACGGGTCCGCCCCGCCGAAGCCCCACAGCAACAGCCAGTACCCCACGAGGATGCCCGCCGCCGCCACGACGAGTTGCTTCGGCTTGAGGTAGAGACAGAGCAACGCGCCGAGGCCGTACGCCAGCGCGATCCGCTGAAGCACGCCCATGATGCGGAGCGTCGCATAGTCGCGGACGTACGGGAAGCCGTTGAGGACGAGCATCCCGATGGCGAAGATGATCACCACACGCCGCGCCGTCTTCTTGAGCGCCGCCGGAGTGGGCCGGTGGTCGTATTTGGCGAAAGAGAACCACATCGCCGCGCCGACGATGAAGAGGAAGAAGGGGAAGACGAGGTCGGTGGGTGTGGCGCCGTGCCATTCCGCATGGCGAAGCGGCGCGTACACGTACGACCAGCTTCCCGGGGTGTTGACGAGGATCATCCCGGCGATGGTGAGGCCGCGAAAGGCGTCGAGCGCGACGAAGCGCTTTTTGAGGAGGGGGCTGTCCGCGAGTGCCTCGGAGGCCGGAGCCGCCGTGGAGGCAGGGGCCGTGGTCTGTGCGGGAGTCATGATTGGATCACCGCGGAGAGTTTGGTCCAGTGTTCGGGCGTGGGGGCATTGGCTTCGAAGATCACGATGCCGGAGGCGCCGCCGGCCCGCGCGCGCCGGGCGGCCTCGGCCAGTTCGTCGGGGGTGAGGGCGGGGACGAACAACCCGGCATAGAGCGGGATGCGGCCGCCGAGCGCCGTCACGCCTTCCCGCGTCGCCTCCTCGATCCACGCCACGGGCTTTTCGTAAAAACTGTGGTAGATCATGGGCATCACCGCGTCGAGGTCCCACCGGGGCCAGTCCTGCCGGACGAGCCGCCGCGCGATGTCGGGCGTGGGAAAGACCGCCGCCGTGAGCTGCCGGTCTCCGGCATGCGCCACGTCCGCCAGGCGCGCCACCACCTCGGTGATGCGGTCGTACCGGAATCGCCGCCAGGCCTCCGAAGCGGGCGGGTCTTCGAGGTCGAGCGGATCGACGCCGTGCTCGTCCCTGAACGATGCGCGGCACACGTCGCAATAACAATAGTCGAACTCGGGGTATTCCTTGTCCTGAACGAGGTCGTATTTCTCCCACAGCGCGACGGGGAGGATGACGTCGGGGTAGCGGATGTAGTCGAGGTGGAGGCTCGTCACGCCGGGGACCTCGGCCATGCGGCGGTAGTCTTCGGCGAGATAGGCGCGCACCGGCTCGCGGGTGGGGCAGAGGAACTTGTAATAGGGCACGTACGGCGGGTCGGTGGCGGTGGACTTCCCGAGCCGGTTGACGGCGTACCACTCGGGGTGCGTCTCCTCCATGCCGCCGCGCATCATCGTGGGGATCCAGGCATGCGTCTCCAGCCCTTCCGCCTCGGCCACGGGCGCCACCCCCGCGAGCGCGTCCGGCTCACGCACGTGCACGAGGAGCGCGTCGATGCCGGCGGCGCGCCACTGCGCGAACTTCGGCTTCAGCGACTCTATATCCGAGAAATCGCCGCCGACCCAGGCCCAGTTTTTTTGCGGAAAATCGGCCGGAGCCGCGCCCGTCGGAGCCGCAAAGGCCGGCAGCCGCCGCCCCGCCACACCGAGCGCGCCCGAAGCCATGAGCGCCAGAAACTGCTTTCGATTCATCGTGTGTCCTCCACAGGTTCGTGTTCGTCCACCCACACCTTTCCGTCGTCTCGGATGTGCACCGTCGCGCCGCCGAAGCCGGGGGCGACGATCTCGTACAGGCTCGCCGTGACGAAGAGCTTCGGCGCGAAGGCGAGGCCCTCCACCGTGAGGTCCCCGGCATGGAGCGCGGCGAGGTCGGCGGCATAATGCCCGTGGACCTCCCGGTAGGCGCGCTGCCGCTCGTACAGCCTCCGGAGCGCCCGTTTCACCCGCTCGTTCGAATCCGGCGCGAAAAGCTCCTCCCCCGTCCCGGCGACGAGGCCCGAGAACTGCACGAAGCCCCAGTGCTCGGGCCGGTGCATGGCGATGGCCCCCTGCGGCGACCACACCCAGTTGTCCTCGGGCAGGGGCTTGCCCGTGTCCGGGTCGCGGCGCTTCACGTACGCGCCGTCGGCGACCTCCACGCGCCACTCGACGCGGGAGAAGTTGACGCGCCACTGTTCGCCGGGGCGCGGCCTTCGGCGTTCGGGCGCGGCCTCGCGAAGCACGCGCCACGGGATCGCCAGCTCCACCGACCAGCCCCGGTCCGCGTCGCCGGGGCGGTTGAGCGTGCCGTCGATGTCGATGCCCGTCTTCAGCCCGCGCACGTCCCATGCGTCGAGGGGCGGACCGCCGTCGCGGTAGGGTTTGAGGAGCATCAGATCCCACACCGTGGCGAGGGCGTTGACCTCGATCTCATAGTAGTCGTGCGTGTCGCCGTCGGGGTCGATGAAGACCTCGAAGTCGTTGTCGTGGAAGATGACGGCGTCGCGTTCGGTGAGCGTGGCCCAGACGTCCGGCTCCTCCATTACGGCGGCCACGTAGAAGTAGTCGTCGTCCCAGAGCATTTTGGCGCGGGTGCGGAAGCGGGGCGCGGGCCGCGCGTCCCCCTCGATGTCGACGAAGGCTTCCGTCCACGGCGCTTCGGCCCACGCCGCCTCGTCCACGCGCCCGTCGATGACCGGCGGCGCGGGCGCGCGGTAGCAGACGTACTGCCGGGGCGCGGGCTGCGCCACGACCGCGAGCGCCGGAACGAGGCTCCCGAGCGCGGCGAGCATCCAGGCGAGACGAAGGGGGTTCACGGGGTGGGTAGGGTTTGTGTGGGTGTGCGGATGAGGAACGCCCCGCCGAGGCGCGCGTGCCGGGCGGCGAGAACCTCTCGAAAACATGCGTTTGCCCTGCGCGAGGTCACGCGCGGGCGGCGTCACGAGGCGACGCGCGGCGTTTCGGCGGGGGTGTTTCGGGCGGCGAGGGCCAGCGCGCCGAGGAGCGGAGCGTCGCCGCCGAGCCTGGAGTGCACGATCTTCATCGGGAACGGAAGCGTTCCGGCGACGACCTCGCGGATGCGCCCGGCGATCCACGCCTCGTTCTGCGCGATGCTGCCGCCGAGCACGAGCACCTCGGGGTCGAGGAGCGCGCCGACGGCCACCACCGCCTGCGCCAGATAGTCGGCGGCGCGATGGACGAGAGCGATGGCCTCGGCGTTGCCGTCGCGGGCCTGTGCGAAGACCTCCACGGCCTCGCCGGGTGCGCCGTTGCCGCCGTGCCGTTTGGCCCACGTGCGGGCCAGCCCGACGCCGCCCGCCGTCAGTTCGAGGCAGCCGTTGCGGCCCCAGTCCCTGCCGAGATGATCGGGGTCGGGGACGAAGAAGCCGAGTTCGCCCGCGGCGTGATGCGCGCCGCGCCACACCCGCCCCTCGACCACGATGCCCGCGGCCACGCCCGTGCTCACGGTCAGGTACACGAGCGAGCGCGCCTCCCGCCCGGCGCCGAAGGTATACTCCGCCATGGCGGCGGCGTTGACGTCGTTCTCGATGGTTGCGGGGGCGTCGAGGCGTTGTTCGAGCAGCGCCGTCAGCGGCACGTCCGACCAGTCCAGGTTGGCCGCATAGAGCACCACGCCCGCGCCCACGTCGGTGATGCCCGGCGCCACACAGCCGACGCCCGCGAGCGCCTCCGGCTCCCGCCCGAGCGAGCGGAGACACCCGCGCACCTCCTCCGCGATGAACGCCACGAAGCGCTCCGGCTCCGGCACCTCCGGCGTGGCTCCGGTCTTCCGGACGAGGATCTCCTGCGGGTGGTCCACGGGCGCCAGCGCACACCGTACGTTCGTGCCTCCGATGTCAATGCCGGCCAGAAGCCGGGGCGGCGAAGAAAGGGACATGCTGCTTTTCGTCAATGCTTCCGGACGGAGGATGAGGCCGGGACCTCTCGAAGGCTAGGGCATCTCATACGTGGTGACAAAGGCCTCGGCGGCGTAAAACTCGGGCAGGCCCAATCGGTTCAGCGCCGCGGCGGTTTCGCGGTTGCGATCCTTGGCGCGTTCCCAGAACTCCCGTTCGTCGTACGCTCCGGGAAACATGGCGCGGTCCTTCTGGCTCTCGTGCTTGAAGATGGCCTCGATCTTCCGGTCGAGGTCGGCCTTCGAGAGCGGGATGAAGATGTCCGTTTTGTCGATCTCCCACTCTTGCCACGCGCCCCGATAGAGCCACACGAGCGGGCGTTCGGCTTGCCGCTTCCGTCCTTTCCGGGTCTTCTTCGGTTTCTCGGCCCCGGCGGCTTCGCCGTTGTGCGGGGTCGTCTCCGCTTCGCCGCCGCGTTCGGCGTTGTACCGAAGCAGGGCCTCTTCGATGGCGCGGTAGCACATCCGGTGCGTGCCGTGGGGATCCGACAGGTCGCCCGCCACGAAGATATGGGCCGGTTCGATCTCGCGGAGCAGGCCGAGCACCACCTGCACGTCCGCCTCGCCGATGGGGTCCTTGCGCACCGTACCCGTCTTATAGAAGGGCATATCGAGGAAGCGCGCGTTGGCGTCGTCGAGGCCCAGCACCTCGATGGCAGCCACGGCTTCGGCATAGCGGATGTGAGCCTTGATCTGCTGAATCGGCTCCAGATCCACCTCGCCGGGTTTTTTCTTCTTGAGAAAGCGGAGGTAACGCTCTTTCGTCTTTCGAAACGCCTCCCGGTTCGCCTCGTCGATGCCGAGCGCCGGCACACTCATCTCCACGAAGCGGAGCATGCGGCGCACGTCCGCGTCGAAGACGGCCATCGAGCCGTTGGTCATGTAGGCCACGGTGACGTCGTTCCGGTTGCGCACGAGCTTGTCGAGCATGCCGCCCATGGAGATGACGTCGTCGTCCGGGTGGGGGCTGAAGACGATCACGCGCTCGTTCCTGGCCAGGCTATCCGGATAGCGGATCCGCTGCCGGAGATCCTCGAAGACCCGGAGGCACAGCGCATCCACGTCGCCGGCGGCGTGCAGGAGGCCCTGCAGATGATGGCGGTAAAAGTCGGCGGCTTCGAGCTGGAGGATCGCCTTGCCGAGCTTCTCCGAGAGCCAGATGACGGCCCGCTTGGAGAGGCCTTCGTCCCAGGTCACCTCCTGCACGAGCCACGGTGTTTTTTCGCGGGTCAGTTCGCCGGCGGCGGGGCGATCCACATAGAACGTGGCGTCGCGGTGGAGTTGCAGGTACGAGGCCGTCACCTGGCGCGTGGGCTCTTCTTCGACGGCGCGGCGGATGATGAGCGCCTTGTGCTCGCCGGTGGCCATGAGGATCACCTCACGGGCGTCCAGGATGGTGCCCACCCCCATCGTGATGGCCCGCCTCGGCACGTTCTCCTCGCCGAAAAAGTCGCTCGCGGCGTCCTTCCGCGTGATCTCGTCGAGCATGACCAGGCGCGTGCGCGTCTCGGGGCCGGAGCCGGGCTCGTTGAAGCCGATGTGTCCGCTCCGCCCGATGCCCAGCAGCACGAGGTCCAGTCCGCCCGCCTTCACGATGGCGCGCTCGTAGTGCAGGCAGTAGTCCTCCACCTCCTCGATGGGAAGGTCCCCGCGCGGGATGTGGATGTTTTCGCGGGGGATGTTCACGTGGTTGAAAAAATGTTCATACATGAACCGGTGATAGCTTTGCAAGCTGTCCGGGTTCATGGGATAATATTCGTCGAGGTTAAACGTGACGACGTTCGAGAAGTCGAGTCCCTGCTCCCGGTGCATCCGGACGAGGTGGCCGTAGACGCCGATGGGCGTCGAGCCGGTGGGCAGTCCGAGCACGACGTTTTTGCCGACGGCCTGCCGCTCTTCGATCAGGTTGGCCACGCGCCGCGCCACCTGATAGGCGACCTGCTCGGGCGTCTCGAAGATGAACGTCGGCACGCGTTCGAGTCTGTTGCCGGTATGTGAGGAAGGATCCAGCGGCTCCGGGACGAGGGTGGGAAGAGCGGAGGGAAGGGTCACCATATGGATTACGAGAGGTTTGTACGTTTTCGGTGTTTGCGGGGGCGCGTGTCGGCGGCGAGGAGGGACGGACGCATGTGGATCAGAGGAGGGGCCGGAAGGGAGAGCGTCCCGTTGCGCATCGCGTCGTGGGACGCCTCCCTTGTCCCACGGACGCCGACCTCTTGTGCCTCGCACCTCGCGCTTCGCGGCGAGGCATCACGTTGATTGCCAATATGATACGCCTCCTTCCGGTGTTGGAACAACCATCGCCCCCACTTAGGAAACGCTTCCACGGCAAACTGGAAGCGTTTCCATGCGGTCTCCTCCCCTTCCGTGCCCTATTTTCACGCATCGTTTCGCGGGGCGCCTCCGCCGTCCTCGCTTCGTCCCTCCACCGCACACGTCACTCAACGGGGATACGCACATGCAGCTTGGCGGTATCGACTGGGCCATCATGGCCGTCTTCTTTGCCCTTTCGCTCGTCATCGGCCTGGCCGTCTCCGGTCGCTCCGGGAAAGATTTCAATGCTTTCTTCCTGGGCGGACGCGACATGCCGTGGTGGCTCCTCGGCGTCTCGATGGTCGCCACCACCTTCTCGACCGACACGCCGAACCTGGTCACGGACATCATCCGAACGGACGGCATCTTCGGCAACTGGACGTGGTGGGCCTTCCTCCTGACGGGCATGCTTACGGTATTCCTCTACGCCAAGCTCTGGCGGCGCTCCGAGGTGCTGACCGACGTCGAGTTCTACGAGATCCGGTATTCGGGCAAGCTGGCGGCTTTTCTGCGCGGCTTCCGGGCCGTGTACCTCGGCATCCTGTTCAACATCATCATCATGGCGTCGGTGACGCTGGCGGCCATCAAGATCGGAGGCGTGATGATGGGGTGGTCGGCCCTCGAGACGGTGGTGGTGGCGGCCACGGTGACGATGATCTACAGCGCACTCGGAGGCCTGCGCGGGGTTGTGCTGACCGACCTCGTGCAGTTCGTCATCGCCATCGGCGGCTCCATCGCCGCGGCGGTCTACATCCTGAACATGCCGGAGGTCGGCGGCCTCGACGGGCTCTTCTCGCACGAGAACGTGCGGTCGGCGCTCTCGTTCTGGCCTTCGTTCGAGGAGTTGACGTGGCAGGAGATGCTGCCGGTCTTCTTCATCCCCCTCGCGGTGCAGTGGTGGGCGGCGTACTATCCGGGGGCCGAGCCGGGCGGCGGCGGCTACATCGTGCAGCGCATGCTCTCGGCAAAGAACGAAAAGCACGCCGTGGGGGCCACGCTCCTCTTCAACGGCCTGCACTATGCGCTGCGCCCGTGGCCGTGGATCCTGGTCGGACTCGCCTCGCTGATCGTCTTCCCCGAGTTGAGCATGATGGCCGAGCGTTTCCCGGACCTGTCCGAGCAGGTGATCCGCAACGACCTCGGTTATCCGGCCATGCTCACGTTTCTGCCCTCCGGCCTCCTCGGGCTCGTGGTCACCTCGCTGGCGGCGGCCTATATGTCCACGATGTCCACGCAGGTCAACTGGGGGTCGTCGATCATCGTCAACGACGTGTATCACCGGTTTCTCAACCCGGAGGCCACCGAACGGCAGCAGGTGTGGGTGGGCCGCGCGGCGACCGTGGCGCTGATGGTGGTGGCGTGCACGCTGGCGCTCTTCCTCGAGAACGCCCTGCAGGTCTTCAACATCCTGCTCCAGATCGGCGCGGGCACGGGGCTGCTCTTCCTCCTGCGGTGGTTCTGGTGGCGCATCAACGCGGCCACCGAGCTGACGGCGATGGTCGTCTCGTTCCTGCTGGCCGTCTATTTTCAGGTGGCGGGACGCATGGGATGGCCGGGCGGCGGGCTGGAAGACTGGGAACGGCTGCTCTACATCGTGGCGCTGACGACGGCGGCGTGGGTGATCGTGGCCTATACGACGGCGCCCACGGACCCGGAGGTGCTGATGCGTTTCTACCGGCGCATCCGCCCGGGCGGGCCGGGCTGGCGCGCGGTGCAGGCCGCCCTCCGTCGCGAGGGCGTCGCCGTGGAGAGCGAAGCGTCCGACCTCCCCTACGGGCTGGCGGCGGCGGTCTGCGGCGCACTCGGCATCTATTCGGTGCTCTTCGCCACCGGCTTCTTCCTCTACGAACGACCGCTCACCGGGCTGTTCTTCGTCGCCGTCGCCGCGGGCTCCTTCCTGGGCATCTACAAGCTCTGGCCCCGTCTCCGCTTCGAATAAACCGCCCGTCTCACACGACCCGTTGCCGCGCGCCGCACGTTTCGCGCACCACGAGCCGGACGGGCAGGTTCTCGTGCACCACCCCGCTCCGTTTCCCCTCGATCTGGTCGATGATGATGTTGGCGGCCTGCTCGCCCTTGCCGTAGACGGGCTGGTGCACCGTCGTCAGCGGGGGCGTGGTGTAGCGCGAGTTGGGCAGGTCGTCGAAGCCGACGAGCGCCACGTCTTCGGGCACACGCAGCCCTGCCCGGTAGAGCGCCAGCAAGACGCCGATGGCCTGCACGTCGCTCGTGCAAAAGACGGCCTCGGGCGGGCGGCCCGTATCGATCCACCGACGCATCAAATCGTACCCGCTCTGCTGTGAGTAGTCGCCCACCGCGATGTGCTCCTCGGTGATCGAACGCCCGGCCTCCCGAAGCGCCTTGACGAACCCGTCGCGGCGGTCGATGGTCTCCTGCAGGTCGAGCGGCCCGAGCATGAGCCCCATGCGCCGGTAGCCCAGCCCGACGAGGTGCGCGCCCGCCTGATACGCCCCGTCGAAGTTGTCGCCGTCGACGGAGTTCAGGTCGGGGAAGTTGGGATCGTGTCCGATGAGCACGATGGGCGTCCGGCGCGACCGAAGGCCGTTGGCGACGAGCTTGATCACGTCGTGCGCGATGAGGATGAAGCCGTCGAAAGCGTGGCTGGCCAGCATCCGGTTGTTGATCTCGTCGCCCATATCCGCCGAGACCATCGTGATCGAGACGAAGTAGCCGCGCTGAAGGCTGCGCTCGGAGATGCCGAGCAGGACGAGCGTCCAGTAGCCGGTCGCCAGCACGTCGTCGCGGCGGCGCGGCGCGAGCACGCACAACTCGAACGTGCGGTCCGTCACCAGGCTGCGCGCCACCGAGCTGGGGCGATAGTTGTATTCCTCGATGACCTTGAGCACCCGCGCCCGCGCCTCCTTGCTCACGTTCGGGTGGTTGTTCAGCACCCGCGAGACAACCGAACGCGAGACAAACGCCAGCCTGGCGACCTCATCGATGGTGATTTTCTTCATGTTCGCGGCGGCCTTTTGAACTCACTCCGTTCGAAAGTGGAATTAAACGATTTTATGAGGCAAATAAAATGCTTTCTCCCATTCCTACGCTTCGCACGGAAATCAGCGCTCGTTTCCCGGCATAGGCGCCGTCCGGGAAAGCCTGAGCAGGAAGGATTTCGGGGGGTGACGGCGCTCCTCAAAGGGGCGACCGGCCGGTCGCCTCTACCCGGCGGCGCTGCGGGGGAACGTCCACGGGGGAGGGTCCACGTCCCGGGTCTCGGCGCTCGATTCCCGGCGACACGCCATTCGTGACGCATTGGGCGAACCGCCGGTCGCCCCTGCGGGCGCTCGTTTGGAGAATGGCGACATCCTTCCTGAAGCGCTCGTTCCCATGCGCTGCGCGGGAACGCCCACCGGGGACGCTCCGCGTCCGTATGTGTTTAGCGTGAGGCTGGATTCGAAAACAGGCCCATTTACGCCTCATTCGTTTGTTTGGGAGCGTCATCCCGAACCCTGCCCCGGACCTGATCCGGGATCTTTCGGGATCTCGGGTGAGGCGGAGATGCTGACACGAGGCGCAGCCGACTGACGAAGTAAACAAGTTCAGCATGACACGGAAGGGGGTAAAAACGGCTGAAATGGGACTTCAATGAAAAATACCCTGCGCTAAACACATACCCGCGTCCCGAACGTCCGAAGACGTCGAAGCAATGCGAGGGTGTGTGTTTGATGCGCGCTCAGTCTTGAAACGAAGCAAGGACGTTCGTTATTCTTCTTCGAAACGATGGGGAGCATATGGCGGCCATCCCGAAGCACAAGAACAAAACCATTCGCGCGGCCATTGAATATGCCGTGAGCAAGGGATGGCGATTCGAGAAAGCCACCGGGAAAGGCCATGCGTGGGGAAAGCTTTATTGCCCGCTTGAAAACCGTGAGGGTTGCCGGTTTACGATTTATGGAACACCGGCCATTCCCGAAGCGCATGCCCAAGACTTACGACGCACCGTGGATCGCTGTGCACACTGCTAAAAAGAGGCGGCCATGAAAACGTATCATTTCGAACTGATCCTGGAGGCTCCTCCTACCGAAGCGGAAGAAGAACGGGTGTTCACCCATTTCGAAGGCCGCGTTTCCCCGGCTCTCGTCAATGGAACGCCGGTTCTTTACGTGCATCTCGACGCGCCCTCTATGGAGGAGGCCATCCGCAATGCCATAGAAAAGACGCGGTCGCTTGGCCTGTCCGTCAAACGCGTCGAACTGGACCCGGACGCCGTCACGGTGCAGGCTGCATAAGCGCTCGTTTCCCGGCGATACGCCATTCGTGACGCATCGGGCGAACCGCCGGTCGCCCCTGCGGACGCTCATTCGGAGAATGGCGACATCCTTCCTGAAGCGCTCGTTCCCATGCGCTGCGTGGGAACGCCACCGGGGACGCTCCGCGCCCCGAACGGCCGAAGAGGGCGAGCCCATGACGGCGAAGGCAGTGCGCCCCATGACGCGAGCCCAACGCCGGAAGCTCCAGGACGCCGATCCTGTTCTCCCTTGCCATGATGCCGGAGGAATCGTTATCCTCTTCCACCGCTCATCATCCCCCTCGGCCCATGCGTCTCCGCCTGTTTCTGCCCGTTCTCATCTGCATGCTTTTCGGCGGCGGGTGCGCCGAGGCGCCGGAGCACAGCCCGGTCTTCGACAAACTCGAAGCCTACATCGCCTATGAGATGGCGGACAAAGATATCCCCACGCTCTCGATCGCCGTGGTCGAAGATCAGCGGATACTCTGGGCGAAGGGCTTCGGGCAGGCGGACCCCGAGCGGGCAATCCCGGCGACGGGCGAGACCGTCTACCGCGTCGCCTCGGTGTCGAAGCTCTTCACCGCGACGGCCGTCATGCGGCTCGTCGAGCAAGGCGCGCTCGACCTCGACGCGCCGATCACGGACTACCTCCCGGACTTCCACCCGGCGAACCCTTTCGGCACGCCGATCACGCTCCGGCAACTGCTTGCGCACCGCTCCGGGCTCGTCCGCGAGCCGCCCGTGGGCCACTACTTCGACCCCACCGAGCCTTCGCTCGAAGCCCTCGTCGAGAGCCTGAACCGCTCGCGCATCGTGTATCCGCCCACCCTGCGCACGAAATACTCGAATGCGGGCGTGAGCGTGGCGGGGCGGGTCGTCGAGGTGGTGACGGGCGAACCGTTCGCCGACTACATGGCGCGGGAGATCCTCGGGCCGATGGGCATGACGAAGAGCGCCTTCACGCCGCGCCCCGACCTCCGCGAGGCCCTCGCCACCGGCTACATGTGGACGTACGACGGACGCGTCTTCGAAGCGCCGGTTTTCGAACTCGGCATGATGCCCGCCGCCGGGCTGTACACGACGATGACCGACCTGACGCGCTTCCTGCAGACGCTCTTCGCGGGCGGGGAGGGGCCGGGCGGGCGGATCGTCGCGCCGGAGACGCTCGAACGAATGTGGACCGTCGCTTTCGCCGAGCCGGGACGCGCGAACGGCTTCGGGATCGGGTTCTACGTGTCCGACTTCGAAGGGGAGCGGCGCGTGCAGCACAGCGGCGTCATGTACGGCTATGCCACGCGCGTCTATGCCCTCCCCGACCGTAAGCTCGGCGTCGCCCTCGTGGACAACATGGACGCCACGAACGACGTCGTCGACCGCATCGGCGACTATGCCCTCCGCCTCCTCCTCGCCGAGCGCGACGGACGCGCCCTTCCCGACTTCGAGCGCCTCGACCCCGTCGATTCCGCCCGTGCCCGGCGGCTCGACGGACGGTACGCCGGCCCCCACACGATCGACCTCATCGAACGCGACGGCCGACTCCTCCTCTTCAACGGAACCGAGCGCCTCCGCCTCCACGCGCGCGGCGACACCCTCGTGACCGACGCGCGCCTCGGGCACGGCTACCGCCTCCTGCCGCGCGGCGACTCGCTCCTCGCCGACGACGGCGTCTTCCACCGCATCCCCACGCCCGTGCCTCCGCCGCCGAAGCCCGCCCTCGAAGGGCTCATCGGCGAATACGGGTGGGACCACAACACCCTCTATGTCCTCGAACGCGAGGGGCGGCCCTGGGCGCTGATCGAATGGTTTTTCTATTACCCCCTTACCGAAGTCTCCCCCGACGTGTACCAGTTCCCCGACTACGGGCTGTATACGGGAGAGACCCTCACCTTCACCCGCGACGCCGCCGGGCGGGCCACCGCCGCCTCGCTCGAAGGCGTCGTCTTTCACCGGAGAGCCGTGCCCCCCGATCCAGGCAACACGTTCCGCATCACCCCGGTGCGCCCGATCGACGAACTGCGCGCCGAGGCCCTGGCCGCCACCCCACCCGAAGAGACGGGCGACTTCCGCACGCCCGACCTCGTGGACCTCGCCCTGCTCGATCCCTCGCTCCGCTTCGACATCCGGTATGCGACGACGAACAACTTCATGGGCGCGGCTTTCTATGAGGAGCCCCGCGCCTTCCTCCAGCGTCCCGCCGCCGAGGCGCTTGTCCGCGCCAACGCCGCCCTCCACGCCCACGGCCTCGGCCTGATCGTCCATGACGCCTATCGTCCCTGGGCCGTGACGAAAATGTTCTGGGATGCCACGCCGGACGAACTGAAGGACTTCGTGGCCGACCCCGCCCACGGCTCCCGACACAACCGGGGTTGCGCCGCCGACGTGGGACTCTACGACCTCGCCACGGGCCGTCCCGTGGCGATGCCGAGCGGATACGACGAGTTCACCCCCCGCGCCTATGCCGACTATCCCGGCGGCTCCGAACGCGCCCGCCGCCACCGCGAACTCCTCCGCGACGCCATGGAAGCCAACGGCTTCACGGTCTACGACAAGGAGTGGTGGCACTTCGACTACAAGGACTGGCGGCATTATCCCATCCTGAACCTGAGCTTCGAGACGCTCGACGGGTGACGCGCGGCGGACGATCCCCGGATGTCCCTTTCGTCAAACCGAACGAACTCGCTACTCCTTGCCCGACGCCCCCTTTCGAAGCGAAAATGTGATCTTTCAGAGGATTCCGGAGCCTCCCGGATACGGCCCCGATCTGGAGCGTTTCGAGACAAACCCCGACGCACTGCCGTACCGCAACCATGCGTACAGGATCATGTCTCTAAGTCATCTGTCTCCCGGCGATCCGCCGACGGTTGGATCGACCGGTTGCCCTCGGCATGCGTTACGGGAAACCGTCCATCAGAACCGCATTGACCGAACTGCTCGATCAGGGCGTCAGGGACGTCTTCCTCGTGCCGCTGTATCCGCACTACGCCATGGCCACGGTGCAAACGGTCGTGGATCAAACACGGGCGGTCCTGGAAGCCATGGGAACGGACGCTCGGCTGAAGGTGATGCCGCCCTTTTATGCCGACCCGGCCTACCTCGAGGCGCTCGCGGAAAGCGCCGCCGAAAGCCTGAAATGGGACTACGACCATCTGCTCTTCAGCTATCATGGCGTGCCGGAGCGACACATCACAAAAACAGACCCGACCGGCGTCCATTGCTTGAGGCACGATGCGTGTTGTATCGTGCCTTCGGAAGCGCACGCGACGTGTTACCGCCACCAGGTCTATCGCACCACGGAAGCGCTCACCACCCGTCTGGGGATTTCCAGAGAGCGCTACTCGGTGGCCTTCCAATCGCGCCTTGGCCTTGATGCCTGGCTGGCGCCGGCCACTGCGCGCGAACTTGAACGGCTGGCGCAACGCGGCGTCAAGCGATTGCTCGTTCTATGCCCCTCCTTCGTAGCCGACTGCCTGGAAACTCTCGAAGAGATCGGCCTGCGCGGGCGCGAGACTTTTCTGAAAGCCGGCGGCGAAGACCTGCGCCTGATCCCCTGCCTGAACGACCACCCGGCCTGGATCGACGCCCTCACGTCGTATTGCAACCAGGAAGGCCTCCCGGACCACGCCTCGTAGATGCAATCCGGTCAGCGAACATCCGGATCGGGCGAATGTGTTGCCTGTGAGCGCCTTGTACGCAAGACGAACTCCGGAACCGGATGCGCGGATTCTAAGCCTGCAGGCCTACCGGGTATGCTTCGCCCCTTTTCGAGACCGTCATTCGGAAACTCTTTCCCGGAAAAAATTACACCCTGTCCGAAGGGCATTGATCAACTCTCCTCCCCTTTTCACAACAAAAAGTATTCGTTTCTAATAGATAAATGATATTTATTTTACCTCCGGAGCATTCGCTGAAGAACCGGCACACTCGTTGATGTTCTCCCGAACCGTCTCGGCCGTTCCGAGCGATAAAGGGGGAGGGCGCCGGCCCCGGAAAGGCCCCTTCCTCCCGATCGACACGGCTGCTCGTTTCTCAAGAAGGTGTGTGAGCCGTCGGTGCAAAACATGCGACCTTGGAGGTCTCCGGGAAGCTTCGGGGGACGGGCACACCCAACTCGTTGTTTCTACGATGCGGATTCTTACCTTTGCGCTCGTCGCTTCTCTGGAGCTTGTCCTCTTCGCGCGCGGCGGGCTGGCACAACACGGCGTCGCGCCGGAGTGGAGTGAAGAAGTTGCGCTCCCGCTCGCCAATCCGGAAGCCTCTCAGCGCGGCGTCCTGTACAACAACATGGCCGTTTCCTCCGGAGGCAGGGTGTTCATCGCCACGGAGGAGGAAGACCCGGATACGCATAACACGCTGGGCTATTACCTCACCTATTCGGATGACGGCCTCCTCTGGCAAACGCCGATCCCTATCGCCCCCATGTCCGAGGTCATCGGCGGCGCGAGTCCGAAGCTGGAGATGGATGCCGACGACAACCTGTACGTCCTCTTCTCGTCCCATCTTCCCGGCGCGCTGTTCATTGCCCGATATGACACGAGCCTCACGCTCCTCTCGGACACCGTCCGCGTCGCTTCGTATACCCTGTACAACCGCTTCAAGTCCACACACCTGACAATCGACCGGGAAAACCGGCTCCATGTGATGTGGCATGAGGGAGACGGTAATTTCGGGGAAACGATGGAGGTGTTCTATACCCGATCTACGGATGGAGGGCAAACCTGGAGCCCTCCCCTCCCCTTGAGCGACCAGGACGGCCATCACTCGGCGTTCCCCCGGGGCCGGTTCGACGCCGCCGGGGACACCCTGGCCATCGTGTGGAGGGACTCGGTTTCCACCCTAAACCAGTGGGACGTGCTCATGGCTCTAAGCACCGACGGCGGAGCCCACTGGAGCCCGCCCGTCCCCATGATTGAAACACCGCACACCGACAGCGACCCGGACGTTGTCATTGATGACCGAAACAATTTCCACCTCTTCTTTCATCGGTATCCGGTCTTCAGTCCCTTCTCTGCCGGCGTGCACTATGCCGTGAGCACCGACCTCGGAGCCACCTGGACCGAACGCCCGCTCTCCGACCCGCTGTATCGCAGCCACCTGACCGAAGGCAACCTGTACGATCCGGTGCGGAATACGCTGTGGTGCATGTGGAAGGACGAGCGAGACTTCGACTTCGGAAGTGGGCAGGCGCGCGCCGATGTCGTGCTCAGCTATTCCACGGACCGCGGGCTCACCTGGAGCGCGCCGGAGTTTGCAACCGACCACGACACGCTCACAATCGGTTTCAAGGCCGGGATACTCTTGCCCGACGGAAGCTACGCGATCAATTACGAGAGCACACAACCGACCTCCTCCGGCCTCCGTGTATACTACCGGAAGCGGTCGCCGGTGGTGCGAACCGACACAGATCCCGCCTCGGCGCCCCCACCCGACGACCTCAGTCTGAATCAAAATTATCCCAACCCCTTCAACCATTCCACCCGGATTACCTTCTCGATCCCCGTTTCCATGCACGTTAACCTGAGCATCTTCGACGTCCTGGGCAGAATCGTCGCCACGGTGGTGGACCGCCCTTTCACGGGAGGAACGCACATCTTCGACTTCTCGGCGGCGCACCTCCCCAGCGGTGTGTATGTCTATCGCCTTCAGGCCGGACGGCTCGTGCAGTACCGGATGATGGAAGTGGTGAAGTGAACGCCGGTTCGATTCCTCCCCGCCGGCCATGCGCAATGCTGCCCTCTATGACATCCACGGCAACCGCCCGGCGCTCGTGGCAGCCCACCGGGACGTTCGGGAAGTCTCGGTGGACCCGGTCGTGGTCGGGCGAGGACGTCCTCCCCGGTCCCATGCCGGGGAGACGCCGGCTGCGCTGAAGCATCTCGAACGCCCCGTCCGCTTCATCCGGGGCCACGGCGCGCGGGAAGCGCTCGCCGCTCGGGAAGGCGCCATGAGCAAGACCATCCCGGAGCCCTTCCACGAGGTCATGCGGTGGACGGCTGAGCAACTCTCCGACGATCACGCGCGCTGGCCGCAAACGCTCACTCTCGACGTCCCCGACCTGAGCGTGGTGCTCTTCTGCCACACCCCCCGAAGCGATGCCGAACGCTTCACCCGGCTGGCGCCTGAAGACCGGCTCCGAGCAGTTTTCGAGCCCGTCGATGCCGCGGTGGTGGTCTGCGGTCACACGCACATTCCGCTCGACCGGCGGGTCGGGAAGGTCTGCGTGGGGAACGTGGGGAGCGTCGGGATGCCGTTCGGGAAGCCGGGCGCTCGACGGGTGACGCGCGGCGGACCATCCCCGGGCGGAAGCGTTCGCCATGAAAAACGTGCGGCGTCCGCCCTCGGAAGCGATGATGCCCGAGCGCTTCGAGCAAAGCGCCTTGCGCTGACCACGTCTTGAGCCGGGATTGCCCGCTGCGCCTCATGACCCGGATCCGGCAGAATCGGCGTTGCTTCTTCCTCCCGATGAGCCGATTTTGAAAGAGCATCGTTTAAAGAAGAGAAGGCCGTCTACCCGGCCCGTGAAGCCCGGATGGGTTCTTTTGTTGCATCAACCAGGCTGGAGTGTTTCATGAAGCGATTTGCCCTGTTCACTGTGGTCGCGCTCTTCTGGGCGGCCTGCAACCCCGGCTCCGAGCCGCATCGCGGCGCGACCGAAGCGTATCTCGACTACTCCGGCCGAGACGACGTGCTCAGCGGAGGCGTGAAGCTGATCCGCGTGCAAACGCCCGCCGGCGACTTTCGCGTATGGACCAAACGCATCGGCAACAACCCCACCGTAAAGGTGCTGCTGCTCCACGGCGGTCCGGGCGCGACCCACGAGTACTTCGAAGCGTTCGACAGCTACTTCCCCGCCGCCGGCATCGAGTATTACTACTACGACCAACTCGGCTCGGCCTACAGCGACCAGCCGGACGCGCCGGAACTGTGGGAGACCTCGCGCTTCGTGGAGGAAGTCGAGCAGGTGCGGAAGGCCCTGAACCTCGATGCCGACAACTTCTACCTCCTCGGACACTCGTGGGGCGGCATCCTGGCCATCGAGTACGCCCTGAAATACCAGCAAAACCTCAAGGGACTCATCATCTCGAACATGATGGCGAGCATCCCGGCCTACAATGAATACGCCGAAAACGTGCTCATGCCCGCCATGGACCCGGAGGTGCTGGCGGAGATCAAGGAGATGGAAGCCTCCGGCGACACCGACAACCCGCGCTACATGGAATTGCTCGTCCCCCATCACTACGAACAGCACATCCTGCGCATGCCCGCCGACCAGTGGCCCGACCCGGTGAACCGGGCCTTCGCGCACATCAATCCGAAGATCTACGTCCCCATGCAGGGACCGAGCGAACTCGGAGCCGGCGGAAAGCTCCTCCACTGGGATCGAACGGCCGATCTGGAAAAAATCGCCGTGCCGACGCTGGTCATCGGCGCCCGGTACGACACGATGGACCCGGCGCACATGGAGATGATGGCGGACAAGGTGCAACGGGGACGCTACCTCTTCTGCCCCAACGGCAGCCACATGGCGATGTACGACGACCAGCAAACGTACGTCGACGGCGTCATCCGCTTCGTCCACGACGTGGACGCCGGGCGTTTTTGAACGAGCGCCCCGAGCAACCGACGCTCGACTCTGCGAAAAGGACGCCCCCCTCAACAGCTGCCGCTACGGCCGACGCCGGATCCGGCCGTTGACGCCCGAGAAGCCGCGCGAGACGTGGACACCTTCAGAGGCATTTCGAAAATAAACCTGTCAGACACAAGAGACCACCTTCGCGCAGATGCTCCTCCGCGCAACATCAACCACAAACCTCATGAGGCATATTAAATGAGCAAGACTATCGTTGTTACCGGAAGCAGTTCCGGGTTTGGCCGTCTGGTGTCGGAATCACTGGCCCGGAAGGGGGATCGCGTATACGCCACCATGCGCGGCGTCGAAGGCAAAAACGCCTCCGTAGCCGAGACGCTGAAGCACTGGGCTGCCGCCGAAGGCCTTGACCTGCGCGTGCTGGAGATGGACGTGACCTCGACCCCGTCGGTTGACGCGGCTGCCTCGCAAGTGCTGGCGGAGTCGGGTGCGCCCGACGTCGTGATCAACAACGCGGGACAGATGTTCGTAGGGATCACGGAAGCGTTTACGGCAGAGGAGCTAATGAACCAGCTCAATGTCAATCTGGTGGGTATACATCGCGTAACGCGGGCCTTTCTGCCGGCCATGCGAGAACGCGGATCCGGGCTGTTCATCAACCTCAGTTCCATCGCCGGTCGCTTCGGCGTTCCGTTCTACAGCATCTATCACGCGAGCAAATGGGCCGTGGAGGGATACTCCCTGGCGCTTCGAACCGAGCTGGCGTCATCCGGCATCGATGTGGTCGTCGTCGAACCCGGCCCCTTTACCACGGAGCTCTTTCCCGGCATGCAGCGGCCGGTGGATGCCGAGGGACGCGCCGGCAGCTATCCCGAGGTGGTGCATGAAACCTTCGCAGCGATGGAGGGGATGTTCGAGGGGTTGTTCCGCGATCCGTCCATCCCGACCGATCCGGACCTGCTCGCGGATCGGCTCGTCGAACTCGTCGAAATGGACGCCGGTTCTCGTCCTTTCCGCTCGGTTGTGGGGGTGGACTTCGGCGTTCAGGCGCGCAATGCAGCCGTCGAGCCTTTCGACAATGAAGTGTTGGAGGCGGCAGGCTTCACCTCCTTCGCAACCCTCAAGGCGAACTGAAGGGAATGCTTTCCCCGCACAAGGCGGCCCGGAGGACGTGTCGAACCCCGTCCTCCGGGCCGCTTTCGGTTGCTCCGATGAAGCGGCCCCGACCGCTCCACCATACGCCGCGAAAACAGGTCATCTCCGACTCCGGAGATCCGTTTTCGAGCGTAGGCCTGGATGAGCGACGTGCATGACGCTGCTTGCGGTTTTCAGAAATGCCCCTCCCTCAGCCGCATCAGTCGCGGGATCGCGCGCCGGGCAACCGGAAGAGAGCCGCTCCGTAGAAGCACCTCCAACCAACGAAGAGAGTCGCCATCCATGGACCACGGCCCCCCCGCCCGACGCAGTTACAATGAAAAAGAGATCGGCGCACTGATCCAGCGCGCGACCGAGCTGCATGAAGAGGCGACGGGCGCCCCGGAGCGCGGCCTCTCGCTGGAAGAGATCGAGCACATCGCCGCGGAGCTGGGTCTTCCGACGGAGTACATACGAACGGCGGCGCTCGAGTTCGAGGACCGCCCGCGTTCGGGCAGAGCCTTCAGCTTGCTGGGTCGTCCCTTCGTCATCAACCAGACGCGAGTCGTCAACGAGACGATGACCGAGGAGCAATGGAAGCAGGTCGTGATGGAACTCCGGGCATTCACCGGCAAGAAGGGGCAAATCGACCGGATGGGAAGCCTGCGGGAGTGGGCGCACTATACGGGGGAAGGTCCGAACGGCGTCAATTTCCAGAAAACGCAGGTTGTCATCCGTCCCGAGGATGACCGCACGTCGATCCAAATAAAAAAGCATTATGGGGCATTCGCGATCTTGTACGCGGCGCCCCTGCTTTTGAGCGTCTTTTTCACGCTCGTCCTGCTCTCCGAACCGCTCGACCTCATGAAATTCGCGCTCGCCGCCGGAAGCGTGATCGGGACGTTTGCAATCACCCGAGCGTTTGTTTCCTCGTGGACGAAACGCGAAAAGGAACGGCTCAAGAGATTGGCCAACCAGCTTCATCGCACGCTGTCGACCTCCTCTTCCCGGCTCCCGGCCAACGAACCGACTCCGGAGCCGGTCGGACAGCCGGAGATGGACGAACCGGAACGACTCCCTGCGCATGCCGGACGAGGCACGCGCGTTTGACCGTGCGCATGGACCGCCTCCAACCCCGCCTCGCAACCCTCCCCCTTAGAGGGAGTCCTCCGAAGAAGGGACGGGGTTCCCCATACGACCCTGCAAACCGAAGCAAACAATACCCCTCCGGGGCCACCTCCCCTTCTCAAGGGGAGGATCTCCAGGGCTTTCATGAACCGCCTCCCACTCCTCCAATCCGCTCCGTGATGCTTCCCCTTGCCCAGGGGGGAGTCCTCCGAAGGAGGGAAGGGGTTCCGCATTGGGCGCGTGCAAGACTTCAGAAATCGTCGATATTGAGCGAAAAACGGAGCTTACCTCCAGGAGACATACGATGCAAAGCGCCATTCGTCATGCGCCCATTGTTCGGGGGTGGGTGGAGGTCCTCGCCCCTGTTGTTCTTCCTCCCTGATTGCCCTTCCCAACGCATCGACAAATGTGTATCTTGTCGCCCGTCAACATGGAGCATGAGAGAACGATGAACATACGGCGTGCGGGTTGGATGGCGGTGGCAATACTTCTGGGATCAATGGTGGGGGGATGCCGCAGCACGCGTCCGCCGGCTACCGGGCCCGCCGCATCGCCCCCGTCGGAGGCCGACACCGCAACCGGCGCGACGGCCGAGTTGGAGTCGCTCTACTGGGCGCGTCGCGACAGCGCCCGCACCCGGTTCACGAGCGCCGACGTCCGATTCATGACCGGCATGATCGTCCACCACGCGCAGGCGCTGGTCATGTCGGCGCTGGCCCCCACGCACGACGCCGGCCCGGAAGTGCGCACGCTCACGGCCCGGATCCTCAACGCACAGCGGGACGAGATCGCCACCATGCAGCACTGGCTCCGCGCGCGCGGGCAGGTCGTGCCCGAGATCGAGATCGACGGGCTCACGCTGAAGGTCTCCGGCGTGGACGAGCACATGATGCACATGCCCGGCATGCTCACCGACGAACAGTTGCGCGAGCTCGACGCCGCGCGCGGCCCGGACTTCGACCGCCTCTTTCTCAAGTACATGATCCAGCATCATCGCGGCGCCGTCAGCATGGTCGATGAACTCTTCCGAACCGACGGCGCCGGTCAGGACGAGTTGGCGTTCAAACTTGCCTCCGACATCAACGTAGATCAGCGCACCGAAATCGCCCGGATGGAGCGTATGCTCCGTCGGCTCTCCGGTGAAAGCCGGGATCGGTGAGGTTTCGGCGCGCTTCCTTTTTCCCATTCCAATCCCCTGGTGCCCCCTTTATGAAAGGCCACGTCTTCCTTCGCCGCCCGATTTCCTGGACCCTCTCGTTGCTTGCCGTGGCCCTTCTGGGCCTCTCGGCGTGCGCGCCCCGGCCCGTCGCACAGACGGCCTCCACCGCCATGACCGCCCCCGCTCCTGCCCCGGCCGTGGCCCCCCGCCCCGATCCGCGCGTAGGCCTCCGTGCGGGCCTGTTCGACGCCGAAGAAGCCATCTGGAACCTGCGCAAGCTCTCTTCGACCCCGCCCCCGGAGGCCTTCCTCGGCGTCACCAACTCCGACCTGGCCTTCAAGGACCACTACGCCATTCAGGGCAACTACAACGGCATCCAGGTGTGGGACCTGACGAACCCCGCTTCGCCGAGCCTGGTCACGGCATACGTCTGCCCCGCCTCACAGAGCGACGTCTCGGTCTACGGCAACCTCCTCTTCGTCTCGGGCGAAGGGCTGGGCGGGCGTCTGGACTGCGGCACCGAGGGCGTGCCGGAGGCGGTGAGCAAGGACCGCCTGCGCGGCATCCGCATCTTCGACATCACCGACATCCGCGATCCCCAATACGTCGCCAACGTGCAGACCTGTCGCGGCTCCCACACGCACTCGGTGCTCAAGGACCCGAACGACGACGAGAACGTGTACGTCTACGTCTCCGGCTCCGCCCCGGTGCGCCCGGAAGAGGAGTTGCCGGGGTGCTCCGCCGCCCCGCCGGATGAGGACCCCAACTCGGCGCTCTTCCGCATCGAGATCATCAAGGTGCCGCTGGCGCATCCCGAGCAGGCCGCCGTCGTCAGCTCGCCTCGCATCTTCGAGGGCCTCGTCGCCCCGCCCCGGCACGGCATGGCCCCCGACGACCTCGCCGAAATCGAAGCCGCGCGGGCCCGCGGCGCGTTCATCGTCGAGATCTTCGGGCAGGAGCGCGTCTTGCCCGACGGCTTCGTGGCCCCCATGCTCGCGGCCTTCGCCAAGCAGCGCGGCAACGACGCGCCCACCGCCGCCGACAGCGCCGCCTTCCGAGAAGCGCTTCCCGAGATCATCAAACAGCGCTTCGGCATCAAGGAGGACGACCAGGGCGAGGACGCCGCACCGAAACCCGGCCCCACCCAGTGCCACGACATCACGCTCTATCCGGAGATCGGAAGGGCCGGCGGCGCCTGCGAAGGCTACGGCCTCCTGCTCGACATCACCGACCCCATCCACCCCAAACGCATGGATGCCGTCGCCGACTCGAACTTCTCGTACTGGCACTCGGCCACGTTCAACAACGACGGCAGCAAGATCCTCTTCTCCGACGAATGGGGCGGCGGCGGGCAACCGAAATGCCGGGCCACCGACCCGAAAGAATGGGGGGCGGACGCCATCTTTACCATCGAGGACGGAAAGATGCGGTTCCAGAATTATTACAAGCTCTCCGCCCCGCAGACCCCGATGGAGAACTGTGTGGCGCACAACGGCTCGCTCATCCCCATCCCCGGACGCGACGTGATGGTGCAGGCATGGTACCAGGGCGGCATCTCCGTCTTCGACTGGACCGACCCGAAGCATCCCGTGGAGATCGCTTTCCACGACCGCGGCCCCATCGCGGCCGATCACATGGAGATGGGTGGAAGCTGGTCCGTCTACTGGTACAACGGCCTCCTCGTCAGCTCGGAGATCGCCCGAGGGCTCGACGTCTTCGAACTGACGCCGAGCGCGTACCTGAGCGAAAACGAGATCGCCGCCGCCAACACGGTCCGCCTCGACTACCTCAACGCCCAGGGCCAGCCGAAGTACGTCTGGCCCGCCACGTTTGCGCTGGCGCGGGCCTATCTGGACCAGCTGGAGCGCTCGAAGGGCCTCGCCGCCGACCGGGTCGCGGCGGCCCGACAGGCCCTCTCCGCCGCCGAAGCCGCCTCGGGCGAGGCCCGGCGCGCGGCGCTGACCAGGCTCGCCGACACGCTCGAGGCGCAGGCCCGCGCCTCCGGCGATGCGGCAAAGGTTCAGAAGCTGGCGTCCGTCGTGCGCGAGCTTGGCTGAGCGGGGGCCGTCTCATCCCGGCCCGTCCGGCGCATGCGTCCGACGGGCCGTGGGGAGGCTGACCTTGTGCGCCATGGCCCAGGCGCGCAGGCCCGTGGTGACGACCATCGCGGCGGCGAGGCGGAACGGTTCGCCGAGGCCGAGCGCTTCCGCGCCGAGGTACGCCGCGCCTCCGAGCAGCGCCGCCGTGGCATAGAAGCCGCCCTTGATGACGGCGGGCACCTCGCGCACGAGCACGTCCCGCACCACGCCGCCGCCCGTGGCCGTCGTCGCCGCCATCATGACGACGCCGATCGGGCCGAGACCGAACGCGGCCGCCTTCGCCGCGCCCATCGCCGCGAAGACGCCGAGCCCGACGGCGTCCGCCACCATGACGCGGTTCCACCGCTTCGCGATCGGCGGGGCGGCCCAGAACACGAGCGCCCCGCCCGCGAGACACACGATCAGATACAACTCATCCTCGAAGACGGCCGGCGGCGTCGCCCCGAGCAACACGTCGCGGATCATCCCGCCCCCGACGCCCGTGGCCACGGCCAGCACCATGAAGCCGAGAAAATCGAGCTCATGACGGTTCGCCTGAAGCGCCCCCGAAACGGCGAACACGAACGTGCCCAGCAAATCGACCGCATACAGCATGGAAAGTCCTCCTCGCGCCCGGATGAATGACGGCGGCCCGGGGTTCACACGTCGCAGATCGCCACCGCCTCCCGCAGCGACGCCAGCGGGTCGCGGGTGGGGATGAACTCCTGCGCCACGTATCCGGTGAAGCCGCCCTCGGCAATGGCCCGCATGATCGCGGCATAGTTCAGTTCCTGCGTCTCGTCGATCTCGTGCCGTCCCGGATTGCCGCCCGTGTGGAAGTGCGCCAGATAGTCGCGGTGGTTCCGGATGGTTCGGATCACGTCGCCCTCCATGATCTGCATGTGATAGATGTCGTAGAGCAGCTTGAAACGGTCCGACCCGAGGCGGTCGACGAGGGCGACGCCCCACGCCGTGTGGTCGCATTGATAGCCGGGGTGGTCCACCTTGCTGTTGAGCAGTTCCATGCACACCGTCACGCCGAGACGTTCGGCCATCGGGAGGATGCGCTCGAGCCCGGCGGCGCAGTTCTCGAGGCCTTCCTCGTCGTCGAGGCCGTCGCGGTTGCCGGAGAAGCAGATGACGTTCGGGAAGCCGGCCTCGGCCACTTCCGCGAGGCGCTTGCGATAGCCCGGAACGAGCCAGGCGTGGTGTTCGACGCGGTTGAAGCCGTGCCTGAGGAAGTGCAGGCCCTCGGGCGCCTCCGGGCCGTTGGCCATCGCGCAGATCAGCCCCTGGCGCATCACGGCGGGCCAGTCCTCCGGGCCGAGGAGCTCGACCGAGCGCAGCCCCATCGCCGCGGCGGCGACGGCCAGCTCCTCCACCGAAAGGCCGGGATAGCACCATTTGCACACGGACTGACGGAGGCGCCCCGCGCCGACGGACGCGGCGGGCGGCAGGCTCCGGGCCGGAGCAAAGAGGGCGGCCGGCGTCGCGGCGAGGCCGGCGCGGACAAAGTCGCGGCGTTTCATGGGACGCGTGCATGGCGAGGGTTGCCGGAAGGTAGCCAACGCCGAGACGCTTCTCAAGAGGCCGCGGAAACGACGGGCGCGGGAGATTCCCTTACACCGCCAACAATGCAAACCTTACACGGCGCATCGACCTTTACTGTCAACACCTCAACGCTCTTCTTTTACTATGGTATCGTGAGGGAAACCCGGAAGAGCTTCCGGCCTCGAAGGGTCGCTCCTCCACCCCGTCCGGCCGCTTTTGAGGGAGCGCGACGCGGAAAGGCGGACCGGATCCCTGTTCACCACAGACCATGGAGGCCGCCATGCAACGAGGGAACGTCATCGAGCATCCGGCGGAAGCGGCAAACGACTACGGGGAAGTCGCCCGCGTTTCGCAGCCGCCGGCCGCCGCACCCGCGCCCCGGCGCTCACAGGGGGCAGGGTTTCTGCACAAAAAAAATCCGCGCGCCAACCTCCGGCGCTACTATGGGCTTTATCTGGAGATCGGCCTCATCCTGGCCCTCGCGGCGCTGATCCTCCTCTTCCGCGCCCCGATCCGGCCCGACGACGAGGGCTTCGATATCACGCTGGCGCAACAGGAGGTGGTGCAGGTCGAGGAGATCAAACAGACGCAGCAGGAGGTCAAGCCGCCGCCGCCGCCGCGCCCGCCGGTGCCCGTCGAGGTGCCGAACGACGTGGTGCTCGACGACGTGGACCTCAACCTCGACGCCACGCTCGACTTCGACGAGCCGCTGGCCGAACTGCCGCCGCCGCCCGCTCCCAAAGAGGAGGAGAAGGTCGAAGAGCCGGAGCCGGAGATCTTCGTGGTGGTCGAGGAGATGCCCGTGCTCATCGGCGGGCTGAAGGGCCTGCAGGCGAAGATCACCTATCCGGAGATGGCCAAGAAGGCGGGCGTCGAGGGGCGCGTCATCGTGCAGTTCGTCGTCAACGAGCAGGGTCGCGTGGAGAACGCCACCGTCATCCGCGGCATAGGCGGCGGGTGCGACGAAGAGGCGCTCCGCGTGATCAGCTCCGCCCGGTTCACGCCCGGCAAGCAACGTGGGCGCCCCGTGAAGGTGCGCATGAGCCTGCCGATCCTGTTCAAGCTCCGCTAGGCTTTTTCCCGTCCCGTCAGGGCCCCGGCTTCCCTCCCGAACGCCGCGCGCTCCGAATCCGCACGGAGCCGCGGCGTTTTCCCTGTTTTCTTCCCCGCTCCGGCGCATCTCCTGCCGCCCCGGGCCGTATCTTCGCCCGGGGTCGTATCTTCACCCCGGGTCGTATCGCCGGCCCTCTCTTTCCAGCCCAAACGCGGAGGTTTCATGCGACTGTTGGCCAACCTGCTCTGGATCACCCTCGGGGGCGGCATCTTCATTTTCTTTGAATACCTCATCGGCGGTCTCGCGCTATGCCTGACCATCGTCGGCATCCCGTTCGGGGTGCAGTGCATCAAGCTTTCCGTGCTCGGGCTGGCGCCGTTCGGGCGGGAGATCCGGGAGACGCCTGCGGCCACGGGTTGCCTCGCCGTGACGATGAACGTGCTGTGGATCCTCTTCGGCGGCGTCTGGCTGGCGCTGACGCACCTCGTCTTCGGCCTGCTCTGCGCGCTGACGATTATCGGCCTCCCCTTCGCCCGGCAACACCTGAAGCTCGCCCGCCTCGCCCTGATGCCTTTCGGGAAAGAGATCGTCTGAACGGCCGCGTCTCGGCCGGGCAATCGCCCTTCCGCCCGGCGTCAGCCCCACTTCATCCAAATCATTGATTAAAAAGAACATAACTCCATTTCGCCGCCGTCGCCCTACCCCGCCTGCGCGCTTTCGCCGCCTCTTTTGCGCCGAAAAGGCCTTTCTCGTTCGACATAAAATATTGTTTTAAAACAACTTAATTCATGCCGTCGACCTCCCGGGTAAAATGGCCTTTTTGACCCCGACGGTTTTTTTGTTGCTTTCCCCTTGACTCAACCCCGTTTTTTGCCTTATTTAGGCCGAAACGGGACCGAAATCGGATACCGTCTGAATTGCACCTATAGGTATTGAAACCGTCTGTGGAGATGTGCTGTTTCTGTGCCGCTACGTCTGAATTGCACCTATAGGTATTGAAACCCCAGATGGGAGATTAACGCTTCCACCAAGCTATGTCTGAATTGCACCTATAGGTATTGAAACCAAGCGATCGTTCAGCTTGATCTTCTTGCTCACCATTAGGTCTGAATTGCACCTATAGGTATTGAAACTGACGCGCGCGACGAAATCTAGCTTCTTCTTCCAGCGTCTGAATTGCACCTATAGGTATTGAAACTGAGATATCGACTCCCAGATCTTTCGAGACGATATCCCGGTCTGAATTGCACCTATAGGTATTGAAACATCTGACGATGTCAATCACTTCCGCCGTTCTTTCGGTCTGAATTGCACCTATAGGTATTGAAACATTTACAGCATCCGTCCGCTACGGGGTCTTTCCCGAAGTCTGAATTGCACCTATAGGTATTGAAACGTACCATCCATTTCTGCAAGCACGAAATCAGCGTCTTCTAGTCTGAATTGCACCTATAGGTATTGAAACCTTTTCCCGAAGGAGGAATTACAATTTTTCTTCCCTCTTGTCTGAATTGCACCTATAGGTATTGAAACTCCTTTGATAACGCGGAGCATCTCCGGCCAGAGGTAACGGGTCTGAATTGCACCTATAGGTATTGAAACCAATCC
>NZ_JBWOPL010000071.1:0-131855 GCF_056451265.1 Rhodocaloribacter sp.
TGGCGGCGGCCCGCGTGCGCCTCTCCGCCGGGTGGGGCCGGACCGATCCCGCCTTTGCGCGTGTCGTCGGCGACCTCTCCGTCGTTGCCCCGCCGCCGCCGCTGGCGGAACTCGAAGCCTTCGTCGAGCGCAACCCTGACGTGGCTCGGTGGAACGCCGAGATGGCCCTTCGCCGCGCCGATGTGGCCCTTGAAAAGGCGCGCCGCATCCCCAATCCGAGTCTGCTCCTGGGCGTTCGCCGGCTCCGCGATCTGGGCGAGACGGCCCTGACCGCCGGCGTCTCGATCCCCCTCTCGATCTTCGATCGCAATCAGGGGTCGATTCGCGAGACCGAGTACCGGCTCCGGCAGGGGGAGGAGCTCCGGCGCTCCGAAGAGACGCGCGCGCGGCGCATGCTCGCCGAAGCCTACGCGTTGCTGGCCGCCGGTTACGACGAGGTTCGCTCGCTTCGGGAAGCGGTCTTGCCCGCGGCGCGGGAGAACTTTGCCGCCACGCAGGAAGGCTACCGCGAAGGCAAGTTCGACCTCCTCACGGTGCTCGATGCCCAGCGCATCCTCTTTGAAACCACGAACCGGTACGTCGACGCGCTGGCCGTCTATCACGCGGCCCGCGCCGAAGTCGAACGCCTCATCGGCACGCCCCTCTCCGACGTCACAAACCGATAAAAACCCATGAATATGTACGATAGATTGAAGCGGGCGTTTATGCGGCCCTTACTGGCATTCCTGATCCTGAGCGTCGTCGCGCTGACCGGCTGCGGCGGCGACGAACCCCCGCCCGGCGACACCCATGAAGAAGCCGAAGGCGATCACGACGAGACGCCGGTCGTGCGGATGCCGCCCGAAGCGCTGTCGGAGTTTGACATCGAGGTGGCGACGGCGGGCCCCGGAGCGCTCCACCTGACGCTGACGTTTCCCGGTGAGGTAAAGGTCAACGAGGACCATTTCGCCCACATCGTGCCGCGCGTCTCCGGCGTGGTGCATTCGGTGTTCAAGTCCATCGGCGACCGGGTGCGCGCCGGCGACGTGCTGGCCGTCCTTGACAGCCGCGAACTGGCCGATCTGAAGGCGATGTATCTGGCGAACCTCGAACGGCTGGCCATCGCCGAATCGAATTTCCGGAGAGAGGAAACGCTTTTCGGGAAGAAGATCACCTCCGAACAGGAATACCTGGAAGCCCGGCAGGCCCTCGCCGAAGCGCGCATCGCGTTGCGTTCGGTCCGGCAGAAGCTCCTCGCGCTCGGGTTCTCGCAGGCGTACATCGACGCGCTGCCCGAACAGCCGGAACACGCGCTGGTGCACTACGAACTCACGGCGCCGATCTCCGGCGTGGTGGTCGAGAAGCACGTCAGCCGGGGCGAGGCGCTCAATGCCGACGCCGACGCTTTCGCCATCGCCGATCTTAGCACGGTGTGGGTGGACCTGAACGTGTTTCAGAAGGACCTCGACTTCATCCGGGAAGGGCAGCAGGTGGATCTCGTCACCACCGGGGGGCAACTGCGCGCGCAGGGTACGATCTCGTACGTCCGCCCCATTGTGGGGGAGGAGACGCGGACGGCCATCGCCCGCATCGTGCTGCCCAACCCCGACGGGCGGTGGCGGCCCGGCATGTTCGTCAACGGGACGATCACGGTGGACGCCGTGGACGTGCCGTTGTTGACGCCGAAGTCCGCCGTCATCACGATGGGCGGGGAGACCGTCATCTTCGTCGAGACGCCCGAAGGCTTCGTTGCGCGTCCGGTCACCCTCGGGCGGGAGAACGGGACGCACGTGGAAATCACCTCGGGTCTTAAGCCGGGTGAGCAGTACGTCGCGCGCGGCGGTTTTGCGCTCAAGGCCGAACTCGAAAAAGATCAGCTGGGCGAAGGTCACGCCCATTAAGCGAGGAGCACAGGATCATGAACAAACTCATAGAACTATCCTTACGGAGCCGGTTGCTCGTCCTCGTGCTGGCGGTGCTGGTCATGGCGGCGGGCTGGCTCAGTTACCGGCAGTTGCCCGTCGATGCGTTTCCGGACGTGTCGCCTTCGCTCGTGCAGGTCTTTACCCTCACCAGCGGGCTCGCGCCCGAGGAGATCGAGCAGTACGTCACGTATCCCATCGAGACGGCCATGAACGGTCTGCCGAACCTGGAACGGATCCGTTCGGTGTCGAACTTCGGCCTCTCGGTGGTCAACATCTACTTCGAGGACGGAACGGACATCTACTTCGCGCGACAGCTCGTGGGCGAGCGCCTGCAGGAAGCGCGCGACCAGATCCCCGAGGGCTTCGGCGAGCCCGAGATGGGGCCGATCTCCACCGGCATGGGGCTCGTGCTCTTCTATTACCTCGACGACACCACCGGGCAGTATAGCCTCGAAGAACTGCGCACGATGCAGGACTGGATCGTCAAGTACAACCTTCAGACCGTGCCGGGGGTGACGGAGGTGCTCGGCATCGGCGGCTTCGAGAAACAGTTTCAGGTGCAGGTCGACCCCGCGGCGCTCTTGCAGTACGGCGTGACCATCCAGGAACTGCTGGAGATCATCGAGGCGAACAACCTGAACGTGGGCGCGCAGTTCATCGAGCAGAACAGCGAGGAGTTCATCGTGCGCTCGGTGGGCCTGGCGACGGGGCGTTCGGATCTCGAAAACATCGTCGTCAAAACGGTCGACGGCACGCCGGTCTTCGTGCGGGATCTGGCCGAGGTGACCATCGGCGGGGCCATCCGGCGCGGCGTGGAGACGATGGACGGCCGCGGCGAGATCGTAGCCGGCATGGTGATCAAGCTCTTCGGCTCGAACGCCTCGACGGTCATCGGCCGCGTGGAAGAGAAGGTGCGGGAGATCAACGACATTCTGCCCGAGGGGGTGCGGATCGTGCCCTATTACGAGCAAAAGACACTCGTCGAGTCCGCCGTGTCCACGGTCACGAATGCGCTGTGGCAGGGCATCGTGCTGGTGGTGCTGGTGCTGTTCGTCTTCCTCGGCAGCTTCCGCCCGAGCGTGGTGGTGGCGCTGGCGATCCCGTTCTCGGTGCTCTTCGCCATGATCTGGATGAAGCAGTTCGGCATCTCGGCCAACCTGATGTCGCTCGGAGGGTTGGCCATCGCCATCGGCATGATGGTGGACGGGGCCATCGTGATGGTCGAGAACGTGGATCGGATGCTGCGGGAGTCGGCCCCGGGCGAGCCGCGCGTGCACGTGGTGGCGCGGGCGTGCAAGGAGGTCGCCCGGCCCGTGGCCTTCGCCATCCTGATCATCGTCGTGGTCTTTTTGCCGCTGTTCACGCTGCAGGGCGTCGAGGGCAAGACGTTTCGCCCGCTGGCCTATACCGTGGCGCTGGCAATGTTCGGCTCGCTCATCTTCGCCCTGTTCGTGGCGCCGGTGCTTTCGGACATCCTGATGCGTCGCGCGGCGCGGCAGGCCGACGGCTCGAAGCAGAAGCCGGGTCTGGCCGAGCGCGCCCTGGCCTGGGCCATGGAGGCCTACCGCCCGCTGGTGAGCTTCTTCGTGCGCTCGCGGAAGTGGGCCGTCGCGCTGGCGGTGGCGCTGCTCGTGCTCGGCATGGCGATCTTCCCGTTCCTGGGCTCCGAGTTCACTCCCACGCTTCAGGAGGGGACGCTCGTGCTCCGGCTGACGATGGCCCCCTCGATCTCGCTCCGGGAGAGCACCGAGACGACGCTTCGGGTGGAACGCCGTCTGATGCAGATCCCGGAGATCCGCCACGTCGTCAGCCGCATCGGGCGGGGCGAGGTCGGCGCGCACACCGACCCGATCAACAGCGCCGAGATGTACCTCATCCTCGAACCCGAGGACACCTGGCGCTTTGATGACCAGGAAGCGCTGCTCGAAGGCATCCGCCGGGACGTCGGCGAGATCCCCGGCGTGCTGACGAATTTCACGCAGCCCATCCAGATGACGGTGGACGAACTGCTCGAAGGCGTGCGCGCCGAACTGGCGATCAAGCTCTTCGGCGACGACCTCGACGTGCTCAAGGAGAAGGCGGACGAGATCGTGGCCGTCGTGCAGGGGACGTCCGGCGCCGCCGACGTGCAGGCCGACCAGATCAGCGGCACGCCGCAACTCCGCATCCGGGTGGACCGCCAGGCCATCGCCCGCTACGGCGCGAGCGTGGCCGACGTGCAACAGACCATCCGCGCCGCCATCGGCGGCGAGACGGCCGGGCAGATCTTCGAGGGCATCCGGCGCTTCGACATCTACGTGCGCCTCAAGCCCGAGTATCGCGCCACGCCGGAAGCCATCGCGGGTCTGCTCATCCCCACCCCCGGCGGCGCACTCGTGCCCCTGAGCGACCTCGCCGAGATCAACGAAATCATCGGCCCGCGCCAGATCACGCGCGAGAACAACCAGCGCTTCATCACCATCCAGCTCAACGTTGAGGGGCGCGACATCGGCTCTTTCGTCGAGGAAGCGCAGGAGCTGATCCGGCAACGGGTGGATCTGCCGACGGGCTACTTCACGACGTGGGGCGGGCAGTTCCGGCTTCAGCAGGAAGCGAACAAACGGCTGGCCGTGGTCGTGCCGATCACGCTGTTGTTGCTGTTCCTGTTGCTCTACGCCAGTTTCAACTCACTCCGAAACGCGGCGCTGATCGTGCTCAACATACCGCTGGCCCTCGTGGGCGGCATCGTGGCGCTCTTCATTACCGGGCAGAACCTTTCGGTGCCGGCTTCGGTGGGGTTCATCGCGCTCTTCGGCATTGCGCTCGAAAACGGGATGGTGCTCGTGACGTACCTCAACCAACTCATCGAGGACGGCGTGGAAATGAACCGCGCGTCGGTGGAAGGGGCGCTCCTTCGCCTGCGTCCGGTGCTCATGACGGCCCTTACCACGGCGCTCGGGCTCATCCCGCTGCTCTTTTCTTCGGGCACGGGTTCGGAAGTGCAACGGCCCCTGGCGACCGTGGTGGTCGGCGGCCTCGTCACCTCGACGGTCCTTACGCTGCTGGTGCTCCCGGCCTTCTATAAGTGGTTCTCCATCGAGCCGGAACGCGCCCTTCCGGCACACCCGGCCTCCGCCGAATCGGATGCATCGACCGAACCGGACGTTTCCGACGCCTGATCTTCGGAACCCGCGCAGCCGCCCGGCATCCGGTCGGGCGGCTGCGAGGTTCGTTTTATATTCTCGACCAGAAGGTATTCTTTATGAAAGCAATCATTGCCTACATTAAACCGCACAAGCTGGAGGCGGTGACGCTCGCGTTGCATCACGTGGAAGAACTCTCCGGCGTGAGTGTGTCCGACGGCCGAGGCTTCGGGCGCGGTCGCGGCGCCGGCGTCGTTCATGCGATCAAGGAAGGACCGGCGGATTTCATTCCGCACGTGCGTCTCGAGATCGTCTGCCGCGACGCGCTCGTCGAGCCGCTCGTCGAGACCATCCGCCGGGAAGCGCACACCGGACTGCGAGGCGATGGGAAGATTTTTGTGTGGCCGGTGGAAGAAGCCGTGCGGATCTCGACGGGCGAACGGGGAGAGGAAGCGGTCTGAGGGGCTCGCCGGTGGGCTGCGTCGTCATGGGTTCGCCCTTCGTCTCGCCTCAAAGGGCCGACTTCGCGTCATTTTTACACCCATACACCCCTGCAAAACATCCATCCTCCCCCTCCCGTTCGCCAACGGTGAAACGCCTCAAGGTTCAAACGCGATAACGCTCCGATCTCATGCCATCAACGCTCGAACGCATCCCGCACGAAACGCTGGAGGTCCGTGTAGGCGGCCTCGACTGTGAACACGACGCTGCTGCGATCCGGCGCGGGCTGAAGGATACGCCCGGACTGGAGGCCGTCGAGGTCTTTCCGAAGTCGGCGCGGGTGCGGCTCATGTATGATCCGGGGCGAACGACCGGGGAACGGCTGCTCGAGCGGCTCTCGGCGCTCGGGTTCGCGCCGGCGAAAGGGATGGAGACGCCCGCCATGCCGAGCCCGTGGCGCAATCCCAAGGTGTTGTTTTCCCTGGCTTCCGGGGCGTTTCTCCTCGCGGGGTGGCTCGTGGGCTTCACTGCCGCGCCGCCCCTCGTCTCGCACGTGCTGTACGTCGCCTCGCTGCTATCCGGCGGATATTTCTTCGGGCGCGAAGCCGTCGAGGACCTGATTTTCGAGCGTCGTGTGGGAATCGAGCTGTTGATGAGCGTGGCGGCGGTGGTGGCCTCCCTCATGGGCGCCCTGGCCGAGGGGGCGATGCTCGCCTTCCTGTACTCGATCTCGGAGGCTGCCGAAGGGTACACCGAGGAGCGAACCCGTTCGGCCGTTCGGGCGCTCATGGACCTCGCGCCGAAGACGGCCCTCGTGCTCGGAGACGGGCGCGAAGTGGAAACGCCCGTCGAGGAAATCGCCGTCGGCGACGTGTTCCTCGTCCGCCCGGGGGAGGCCGTGCCCACGGACGGACGTGTGAGAGCGGGCCGGAGCAGCGTCAACGAAGCGCCGGTGACGGGCGAGAGCGTGCCGGTGGAGAAAGCGCCCGGGGACGCGGTTTATGCCGGGTCCGTCAACGGGGAAGGGGCGCTGGAGGTAGAAGCGACGAAGGTCTTCGCAGACAACACCATCTCGCGCATCATTCGCATGGTGGAGGAGGCGCAGGAACGGAAGGGCCGGAGCGAGCGCTTCATCGAACGGTTCGGACGAAGGTACAGCCCGGCGGTGCTGCTGCTTGGCATGCTTATCGCCGTGGGGCCGCCCGCGCTCTTCGCCGCCTCGTGGTCCGTGTGGATCCTGCGGGCGACGGTCTTCATTGTGGCGGCGGCGCCGTGCGCGCTCGTCATCTCCATCCCCATCACCATGGTGGCTACCCTGGGGCGCGCCGCAAGGGACGGTGTGCTCGTCAAAGGGGGGATCTACGTCGAGGAGTTGGCGAAGGTGCGCGTGGTGGCTTTCGACAAGACGGGCACGCTGACCTCCGGACGGCCGGAGGTGACCGACGTGCGGGCGTGGGCGGCACATACGGAGCGGGAGGCGCTGGCGCTGGCCGCCGCCGTGGAGCGGCACAGCGAGCATCCGCTGGCGCGGGCCGTCGCACGCCGCGCCGAAGCGGAAGGGGTCGCGCCGACGCCGACCGAAGACTTCCGGGCCCTCACCGGCGCAGGGGCCACGGCGCGCGTGGACGGAAGACGCGTCTTCGTCGGCAGCCCCTCGCTCTTCGCCGAAAGCCTCCGGCTCGACCTCTCCGCCGCCGAGTCGGAGATCCGTCGGCTCCAGGAAGAGGGCAAGACCGTCGTGCTCGTGGGGACGGAGACGGAGCTGTACGGTCTGATCGCCCTCCGTGACAACCTGCGTCCGGATGCGCCGCGCGTCGTCGGGGAGCTCCGACGGCAGGGCATCCGCGTGGCCATGCTCACCGGCGACCACCGGCGCACTGCCGAGGCTATCGCAAGCGAACTGGCCCTCGATGAGGTGTATGCCGGGCTGAAGCCGGATGAGAAGGCGCTGCAGGTGCGGCGCCTGCACGAGCGGTACGGCCACGTCGCCATGGTGGGCGACGGCGTCAACGACGCGCCCGCGCTGGCCGAGGCGACGGTCGGCGTCGCTATGGGCGCCATCGGCACGGACGTGGCGATGGAGACGGCGGACGTGGTGCTCATGGCCGACGACCTCGAAAAGCTCCTCTACGCGCTAAAACTGGCGCGGAAGAACGGCCGCGTCGTGCGGCAAAACCTGTGGCTCTCCGCCCTCGTCATCGGCGCGCTGGTCGTGGGCGCCGTCGCCGGGGTCTTTACCTTGCCGGTGGCCGTCGTCGGCCACGAGCTGAGCGAGTTCGCCGTCATCGGCAGCGGCCTCCGGATGCTCCGCGCGTGAGCATCACACGCTCCGGCATCAACGCGCGTGACGGCTGCCGCCGCCCTCTCCGGGCCTCCCGAGACTGAGGAAGAAGCCTTTCTGAGGCGTCTCCCTCATCGTTCGGCCCGGGCCACACCGATGCCCGAGTCGCCCATGCCGAAGTAGAGCAACCACCGGTTCCGAAAGGACACGAGTCCCTCGATGAAGACCACGTTGGGCGCCTGACCTTCCTGTTCCAGCCGGGTCGAGGGCGCCATGAAGGGCGCCTCGGAGCGCTTGAGAAGACGGGTCGGGTCGGCGGGGTCGAAGAGGGCCTGCGCGTTGACGTAGACGAGGTCGTCGTCGGCGCCGTTGTAGAGCAACAGAATGCCGTCGTCGGTGCGCACCGGCGGAGGACCGGGCTCGACGAGGCGGCCGTCGAACCGCCCGGGTCGGCGACGCAGCACCGGCTCCTCGACGGCGGTCCAGTGCAGCAGGTCCGGTGAATGAGCGGCCCGGATGTCGGTGTCCCCGAAGTACATCCAGTATTCCCCGTTGACGGGGGTGTCGAGGATGGCGCCGGACTTGGTCCAGCCGCGTTCGGGGAAGACCGGGCCGTGTTTTTGCCAGGAGTGGAGGTCCGTCGAGGTCGCCAGAGCCAGGCGGGCCGTCCGACCGTCATAGGCGGTATAGGTGAGATAGAAGGTGTCTCCGATTTTCACGAGGCGGGGGTCTTCGCAACCGCCGGGTCGTTCCCAGTCCTCGGTGGGTTCGAGGACCGGCGCGGGTTCGCGCTCAAAGTGCAGCCCGTCGCGGCTCGCGGCCAGGCCGATGCGCGAGACGCCGTTCCACAGGCCCGCGCCGGTGGTGTCCTCGGCGCGGTAGAGCATCCACACCGTCTCGCCGTCGGTCCACACGGCGGGATTGAAAACATCCTTGGCCTCCCACGTCGTTCCCCGGGGGGCGAGGATGGGGTTTCCGTCGTATTTCTCGAAGGGGCCGATCTGCCAGTCGCCCCGAGACGCCTCACGGCATCCGAGGTTGCTCGAGAGCAGGGCGCCCGAGCAAAAAAGGAGGGCAAGTATACGCATCGGCATCAGAGGTAAGCGGAGAGGGGTCGGTGGGGGCGCGCTCGTTTCGTGCCGCCGCATCCGGGATGCGGAGCCGAAGCTCCGGCCGGCGCACAAAGATAGCCGTTGCACCCGTGAGACGAAACCGCGACGAGGGCATGGCGCCCGCTCGGTTCCCCCTCATCGACTCGGATCGACGCCGTTTCGCCAGGCTTTTCCGCAGAACGCCCTTGCAAAAGGAAGGTCGCTTGCCGGATATTATCCTATATCCGCGATAAGCGATAGGTGATAAGAATATGCAAGCGAAATCCGATCTCTTTACTCCGTCGCTCGCGCATCTGGCGGAACAGGCGAAAGCGCTGGCGCATCCGGCGCGGCTGGCCATTTTGCAGGTGCTTGCCGAGCGGGGCGTATGCATCTGCGGCGAACTGGTGGAGGAACTGCCGCTGGCGCAGGCGTCGGTCTCCCGTCACCTCAAGACGCTGAAGGCGGCGGGCCTCATCCGGGGTGAAGTCGAAGGCCCACGCTCGTGTTATTGCCTCGACCCGGACGCCGTCGCAGCCCTTCGCACGGCGCTGAATGCTTTCTTCGAAGGATTGCCCGCTCCGTCTTCCGAACCGAGCTGCTGCTGAGCCGCCGCGCATATGAATCCCACGACTCCCGTTTTTCGCGCCTATCTGGCGGAGGTCATCGGCGCCTTTGCGCTCGTCTTCGCCGGGACCGGCGCCGTGATCGTCGATGATCTTTTCGGCGGCGGCGTCACGCCGGTGGGGATCGCCGTCACCTTCGGCCTCGTGGTGTTGGCGGTGGTCTGTGCCGTCGGTGAAGTCTCGGGCGCGCACATCAACCCGGCGGTGACGTTTGGCTTCTGGGTGTCCGGGCGATTCTCCGGGCGGCACGTGGGGCCGTACGTGCTCGCGCAGACCCTCGGGGCCGTGGGGGCGAGCCTTTTGCTCAAAGGGCTCTTCCCCGGGCATGAGACGCTCGGGGGGACGCACCCGGCGGGTTCGGCCGGGCAGAGTTTTGCGCTGGAGACCGTGCTCACGTTCCTGCTGATGTTCGTCATCCTTTGCGTCGCCATCGGGGCGAAGGAGAAAGGGCTGATGGCCGGGGTCGCCGTAGGCGCGACCGTGTGCTTCGCGGCGCTCTTTGGGGGTCCCGTCTCCGGCGCTTCGATGAACCCGGCCCGCTCGCTGGCCCCGGCGCTTGTCTCGGGAGCTCTCACGGCGCAGTGGATCTACATCGTCGCGCCGCTCCTCGGGGCCGCGCTCGCCGTGCTCGCCTACCGGGGCGTCTACGGGCGCGCGACCCGCCGGCCCGCTTCCGTTTCCGAAGAACCCCATCCGTGAACCGACATGACCCTTGCCTTTTTCAGCGACGTCCACGCCAACCTCCCGGCGCTCGAAGCCGTCTTTGCCGACCTCGACGCGGATCCGCCGGACATGCTCTTTTGCCTCGGCGATCTCGTGGGCTACGCCCCGTGGCCGAACGAGGTCGTCGCCGCCGTGCGCGCCCGGCGCATCCCGACGATCGCGGGCAACTATGACGAGGGCGTGGGGCTGCGCTCGCCGGACTGCGGGTGCGCATACAAGACGCCGGAGGACGAGGCCCGGGGCGCGCAGTCCATCGCCTTCACGAACGAGGTCGTCACCGGGGAGACGCGGGCCTATCTTCGCGATCTGCCCCGGCATCTCCGCCTCACGTTTCAGCCGCCGCGCCAACCCCGCGCCCCGGAGACGCGTCTCCTCATGGTCCACGGCAGTCCGCGCCGGATCAACCAGTACCTCTTCGAGGATTTTCCCGAGAAGCATTTGCTCCGGATGATGGCCGAGGCGGGTGCGGACGTGATGCTCTTCGGGCACACGCACAGGCCGTATCACCGCGTCCTCCGGTACGAAGCCGACGGCGAGCGGCGGTATCGCCACGCGATCAACATCGGCTCGGTGGGCAAGCCGAAGGACGGCGACCCGCGCGCATGCTACGTGCGCCTCGATCTCGCCGCCGATGCCTCGATGACCGACCCCGAAAGCGTGCGGGTCCGCTTTGTCCGTGTGGCGTACGACGTGGCGCGCGCCGCCCGCGCCGTCGAAGCGAGCCCGCTTCCCGACGCCTTCGCCGAGATGCTTCGGAACGGGGGGTAGTAGCGCCGGGATCAGCCGCCGCCCGGATCCGGCGCGCCTTCGTCCGGGGCGGATCCAACAATAAGCGGGTCTCCGACCATGAGACGGAGACCCGCACAATTGTGTCATGGAAGCGCCGTCGCCGGAAGGGGAACTCCGGGAAGGGCCGACTGCTTGGGAGCGCTTACTTCTTGTCGTTCTTCTGGGCCAGCGCCCGGAGGTACCGGACCAGTTCGTGTACCTGGGATTCGTTCAACTGGCCCTTGAAGCTGGGCATGGCCCCTTTCCCTTCGAGAATCACCTTGAACAGATCCTCATCGCTCCGCGATTTCTGGAATTCGGGGTCCACGAGATTCCGAGGTTTGGGTTGGAGCGCCTTGGCGACGGGTCCGTCGCCTTTTCCCTCATTGCCGTGGCAGGTGGCGCAAAAGGAGGAATAGAGTTTGGCTGGATCTTCCGAACGAAGGACTTCCTGGGTCACCTCAGGGTCCGATGCGGCCAGAAAAGTATCTGCCTTCCGTTCAGAGGCATCCGCCAGTTTCCGCGCCCCGCTCTCCAGAAATTCTTTCACGGCCATCATCTCCTCGTCGGTGAGCCGGGCGGTAATGGTCATGTGCATGACAATCGATTCCCACTGGTCGGCTGTGTACCGAACGGGGGGTTGGGCCGTGTGGCAGTTTCCGCAGGACTGAGACCAGATCTCCACGCCGGTGCGTTCCTGAGCTCGTAGGGTCGACGCCGTCAGGGCAAGCAGGGCAGTCAGGGACAAGATGGAAAAAAAGCGTTTCATGTCAACACCTCCATGCATTAAAAGACGACGTTGAACTGGGTCAGGATGGCATCGTTGTCAACCTTGAAACCCGAGCGTTCGATGTTGTGCTGAAAATCCAGCCGAATTGACGAAGCGGAGGAGAGGTAAAAGTTGATGCCCGCCGCGATGCGCGAGCGATCTCCCGACCGTCCGGGCATATCGACGTAGCCGATCCGCACCACGGGTTCCCAGCGCTGATTGATGCGGTAGGCCGTTTGAAAGTATCCGCCGGTGCGCTTGAGCGTCTTTCCGGTCGTTTCCTGACTGGCATGAACGATCTCTCCGCGCAGTTCGAGTCCGTCGCGGTGGTAGGAAGTATCGAAGCCGAGCAGGGTCAGCTTCAGGTCCAGGCTCGGATCGTTCGAATACCGGCCGTGGTAGACGGAGCCGCCGATATCGAAGCCTTCCGGCGCAAACTCCAGCCCGACGCGCCCGCCGACGGCCTTGTTGTTGTCGGTGCCGCCCGTCTCATACGAATCGTCGATATTGTCGCGCAATCCACGGATATCGCCTCCGGGGTCTCCCATCAGCCCGTTGACTACGAAGACGTCGAAGGTGGCCCTACGGCCGTCGTTGAGGGGGAGGCCGGAGGAAACCCACAGCCCGACGTCGTTATATCCCACCGGCATGACGTGCGTGAATCCCAACGGCCGCCCAACCATCTTGTTGATCCACGTTGGGTGAAGGTCCTTGTTGAAACGACCAAAGGGGACAAGGAATTTGCCGGCCATGATCCGGACGTTCTTCAGGCCGGTGTACGCCAGAAAACCGTATTCGAGCGCAATCTCATCTCCGGCATGTTCGTATTCGACCTCAGCGTTGACGAAGAGGTCCTCATACACTTTGCCGAGCGCAATGAAATTGAAATGGTGGTTGTCGAAAAAGAATTCGGAGTCTCCGTTTCCGAAAGGATTGCCCACGCTAGCTTCAAGATCCGCGTAGCCGGAAAACATCAGTCCCTGGGCCGATGCGCTTGGAAGCGTCAGCATCGTGAGCGCGATTATCGGCAGGACAATCGCAAACCCCCCTCGGATTCCCTGGTAAGAGGTATCCATGACAGTGCCTGTGTGATAGTGAAAGTAAGATCGAAAACGGTTGGGGTGTGGGTGAAACCACGTTTCAGGATAAATACTCGTTTGAACGAGCATTCTCGTTGATAAGAAAAGGATGATAAGCGAGAAGAGGCGTAAGGGTTATGCGCACAGGTCTGAAAGGGATGCTCATTTTTCGTTGTAAGAGAATCCCCGTCGACGAAAGAGAAGAGTGTTAGAGGGAGCGGTGACGGTTGCCCGGGCGCCGGGGGCGAATCATTCCGGGGCAGTCGTTTGCGGCGCTTCGTCCCACGGCCACATGCGTGCTTCGGGGCTGTCCGGATAGCGCCGGATGAGCGCGGCCATCTCGGCGCGGAAGGCGGGGTTGTCCCACGTCTTGAGGTACCGTGCCATGGCGCGTGTAAGCATCACGCCCGGAGCGCGGGGGTGGTCGGGGAAGAGTTTCAGCCCTTCGTCGAGGCGGGCGATCACCTCGTCGTATTTGCCTTTCGGAAGAGCGACGGCGGCCCAGCCGAGACGCATCACGAGGCGGAAGTCCTCGGGCGGGAGGTAGCCGTCGAGGTGGTGATAGGCTTTGCCGTGATAGTCGAGGAAATAGAACGAGGGCGTCCACACGGCGTGGTATCCGGCGCGGATGCGGCGTTCGCGGAGGATATCGAGGCGGAGGGGGACGAACCACTCGGAGAGTTCCGCCTGCACGCCGGGGTCGCGGTAGGTCACGGCTTCGAGCTTGCGGCATCCGGCGCACCGTTCGCGCTCGAACTGAAGCAGGATGGGTTTGCGCTGCCGTCTGGCCTCGGCGGCGGCCGTATCGAATTCGGTGAGCCAGTTCCGTTCGCCGTTGTGCGTTTCCATGGGAGCACTCGTTTTATGTACGGGACGTCATTGCAGGTCAGCGCACGAGGAGGACAGGGCGTTTGCACTTGCGCGCCACCTTCTCGGCCGTGCTTCCGAGGAGCAACTCCTCCGCCAGGTTGGTCCCGCGATGGCCGAGGACCACCAGCGAGGCGCCCACCTCCTCGGCGGCTTTGTTGATCTCGGCGAAAGGAACGCCCACGGGCGTCAGCGTGCGCGTTCGGAAGCCGGCGGCCTTCAGCCGCTCCTCGATGCTCTTCAGGCGGGGAGGCACGTCTCCTCACACTCGCGGATGAGGCGTTCTTCGTCGATCGTCTCCTCGAACATCACGTCGGTATAGGCGATGATGCGGACGTCGATCACGTGCGTCGGCGCCACCTCCTCGACGCCGCACGGCTTCATGCCGAGGACGAAGTCGAGGGCTTTGCCGGCGGTTTCCGAGAAGTCGGTCGGAAGCAGAATGCGCGATATCATGGCAGTGTCCGTTGAGCGCGGTGGGGTTAAAAAATGAGGTTAAAGCTGTAGCCCAGCAGGATGATGGCGACAGCCACGGAGCCGAAAAAGACGCCGAGCAGCCGGGGGGTCATGACCTTTTTCAGGATCAGCGCCTCGGGGAGCGAGAGGCCCACCACACCCATCATGAAGGCCATCGCCGTGCCGAGCGGGATGCCCTTGGCCACGAGCGCCTGCACCACGGGGATGACGCCCGAGGCGCTCGCATACATCGGCACGGCCACGAGCACGGAGATCGGAACCGCCAGCGGATTTGATGGCGAGAGGTATCGTTCGAAGAAGCCCGTCGGCACGAAGCCGTGGATGAACGCGCCCGCGGCGACGCCGGCGAGCACGTACGGCCCGATCTTGCGCATGATGCCGAAGGCCTCGCGGCTGACCGCCCGCGCGAGATCGGGCACCGCCGGCCGGGAAGTCTCCCCGGAAGCGGCGGCTACTTTCTGCCGCGCGATCTCCCACACCCAGTCTTCCACGTACCGCTCCAGTCCGAGCTTCCCCAGCGCCATGCCGAGGACGGTCCCGAGCAGGATGCCGCTGACGGCATAGACGAGCGTCACCTTCCACCCGAACAGACCCAGAAAGAGCGCCAACGCCACCTCGTTCACCAGCGGCGAGGTGATGAGAAAGGAGAACGTCACGCCGAGCGGAATGCCGCCCTGCAGAAAGCCGATGAACAGCGGGATCGAGGAGCATGAGCAGAACGGCGTCACCGAGCCGAAGACGGCGGCGATCAGATGCTCGCCCCCCTTCAGTGTACCGGAGGCGATGAGTCGGCGCACCCGCTCGATCGGGAAGAGTGCGTTGATGAGGCCCATCAGGTGGGTCACGATCAAGAGAAGGAAGCCGATCTTCAGCGTTTCATGGAGGAAGAACTGAAGCGCTGCGGCGGTGTGCGTGGCCGGATTCATTCCGATCCAGTCATATACTAATGTATGGGCAAGGGATTCCCACATAGATTTTTACCGTCTTGCAGATCCGTTTCGGGCTTGAAGGAGAGCCTCAAGGTCACGCACCGAAGGCACGCGCCCGTAGAGCACTACCTGCTCGTCGATGACGAGCGCAGGCGTGCTCATGACGCCGTAGCTCATGATCGACGGGAGGTCCTCGACCTTCTCGACGTCGGCTTCGAGGTTCAGGCGACGAAGGGCTTCGCGGGTGTGCGCTTCGAGGCGCTTGCAGTTCGGGCATCCCGTGCCCAGGACTTTGATGTTCATGGTGTAGAGGGTTGGGTTTAATTATCATATCGAAAAATTTCGATATGATAATTCAAAAAAAAGGGATTACGAGATCGTCGAAAAAACGGCCATGAGGGCTTCCAAACGGGAAAAGGTATCCGGTTCGATGCTATGCCGCACCCACGGTCCTTCCTGTCGGCTCCGGATGAGTCCGGCGTCGCGGAGGATCTTGAGGTGGTGCGAGATGGTCGGTTGCTTGAGCGCGAAGTACCGCTCGAACTCGCACACACAGATCTCGCCGCCCTCCTCGCGGATGAGGTCCACCATACGGAGGCGCACCGGGTGGGCGAGGGCCTTGAGCATGACTACGGAGGCCTGCACGTCCGTCTCGTCCAGGGTGTGACTCCGGGGGCGCACCACACAGCACTGTGCCCCCGGGCGGGGTTGGATCGTGGAGGAAGACATGAGCAGGCGCATAAGGTTTATATCGAAGATTATCGATATAATTATATTCTGCCAGGGCAATACAGTCAAGGGCTTTTGTCGAACATGCGCAACCTTCATGATTTCTTTGCGGGATAGAAGGGGAGGCGTGTGATCAGGGCATAGGGGTTCCCCCAAGGGGAAGGCGGTGGAAAGTCGAGTAGGGTGGGCCTATCTTGTACCCCGAGCGCCGGAGACGACTTCATGAACCCTGCCATTCCCGCTGCACGATGCCGGGAGGTACCCTCTTTCTCACGTTCTTTCGACTGGCATCGCTGCAGCGCCTCGGTCTTCCCGTCAATAAAAATACTGATCATGAGCAAACCACCGAAGCGTTATCTCAAGTTCATCGAAGAGCATAAGGCCATCGGGGCAGCTTATCAGGCGCTCGGCGAAGCCACGACTCAGGCCGGTCCGCTGGGTCCAAAGGAGGTTGCCCTCGTCAAGGTCGGGATCGCCGTGGGAATGCGCCACGAAGGGGCCGTTCACGCGCATGCCCGCAAGGCGCTGGCCGCCGGGTGCACGCCCGAAGAGATCCGCCATGCTGTCGTGCTGGCGACCACCACGCTCGGCTTTCCTGGCATGATGGCGGCCTACAGCTGGATCGACGACGTACTTGATTCAGAGCGAGCCTGACGATGCAACATATTCTTATTATTGACAACCACCCGCTCTCTCGTAAAGGGCTTGCTTCGCTCGTGGCGGGGGAAGAGGGGCTTTCCGTCTGTGGCGAGGCGGGAACGGCCGAGGAAGCCTGGCCAATCCTGGAGGCTCAGCCGCCGGATCTCGTCATCGTAGACATCGCCCTGCCCGGTCAGAAGGGACCGGCGTTGGTCCGTCGTCTTCGAGAGCAATTTCCGGAAGCGCCCCTTCTCATCTTCACCGAGGATACGAGTTGTCTGACGGCGCTCTTTGAGGGAGGGGTCCGGGGCTTTATTCTCAAGCATGGAGCGAAGGTGGAAGAGGAAGTTGTTGAGGGGATCCGCGCCGTGCTTTCGGGGAAATTCTATGCGAGTCCTGAAGTGTGTGGGCATATCCTTTCCTCCCTGGCAGAAGGACTGTCTTTTGCTGCTGTGGATCGGCTGAGCGGGCGCGAACGGGAAGTATTCGAGGGGATCGGTAAAGGAATGAGCCTTCGGGAAATTGCCGAGCGGCTGCAATTGTCTTCCAAAACCATCGATACCTTTTTTCGCCGAGTCAAAACCAAGTTGGAGCTTTCCGAGAATGCGGAGGTCAGGCGTCTGGCTGAGCGGTGGGTCGAAGAGCATGGGGCCTGTGTGTTGGAGCAAGATGTCGAAGAAGACGGTGCTTCATGAACCAGAGCCTCTCGCCATCCACCCCTCCAGGCGCGTCTACCGGCTCCACTTTACCCGGACTAGTAGACTTATTCTCGACCTTTACGATGATCGGGTTGACGTCGTACGGGATGGCGATCCTCCAGAATCTGAAGACCGTCCCGGTTCGGAAAGGCTGGCTGACAGTGGAGGAGTTGGAGGAGGGGTTGGGACTGGTGCAACTCTATCCGGGCCCCATCATGATCGACCTCGTCGCCTATATCGGGTATCGCAAACAGGGGATTGGGGGGGCTTTGTTATCGGTGGTAGGCTTCATCTTGCCGTCGCTGGCATTGATGCTGGCGCTTTCGTGGGCGTATTTTCGGTACGGCTCTGCGCCTCATCTGCAGAGTGTGATGCTGGGGCTCAATGTGATGGTGGTGGCGGTGGTGCTGAACGTCACGCTCGATTTCGGGGCGCGCAACCTGAAGGGGCCGCTCGATGCCACGCTGGCGCTGTTGGCCTTCGGGTTCGGTGTGATGAGCGGCAACATGATCTGGGCCATCGGGATCGGGCTCATCGTTGGGGCCTGGGTGTGGCGGGCCGAGCCGACGGGCATCGAGAAGACGAAGCAACCTTTTTCGTGGCGGCGGGTGTGGCGGGCGGCGCTGCCGGGGCTCGTAGTGATCGTATGGGCGGTATACGCAGTGCTCATGCCCGGCACGCTCCATGCGCTCAATGCCAGCCTATTAAAGGTCGGAGCGGTGGCATTCGGCAACGGCATGACGATCCTGCCTCTTCTCCAACAAGACGTCGTCGACGTGCACGGCTGGTTGACCCCGCAGGAACTGGCTTCAGGCGTGGCGTTCGGGCAGATCACACCGGGGCCGTTCCTCATCACGGCGACGTTCATCGGGTTCAAACTGGGCGGATGGCTCGGTGCGCTGGTTGCGACGGCCGCCATCTTCGCGCCGAGCTTTGCAATGACGATGGTCTTCAGCGAAATTTTCGTCCACGTTCGGCATTTGGGCGCGGTGCGGGGAGCCCTCCGGGGGATCATGGCCGTCTTCGTTGGTCTGCTGGCCACCGTGGTGCTGAGTCTGGGGCGTCACACGTTCGTGCTCCCGGAAGCGTTCGTGCTGGGAGGCGCGGCGCTGGTGCTGGTGCGCTATTACAAATGGGATCTCCTGCGAGTCTTCGGTCTCGGCATGGCGCTCTGGATCGCCTACCTCGCCTGGCTCGGATGGCCCGCGTCGCTTGCGTAAGCGGCGCCCGGAAACTCCCCGCTTGCGCTCCGGCGAAGGCTATTCTTCCGGGACCACCCGGACCACGAGCACGGGGCTGTTCACGGCGCGCATGACCTTCTCGGTGATACTCCCGAGCAATAACCGCTTCTATCCCGCGCGTGCGAGGCCATCACGATCCGGTCGAAGTCGAACTTCTGGGCATACGCCTTGATAGCCGGGGCGACGGCGCTGCCCAAACGCGCCTCCTAATCGGCGGGGACACCCTCGGTGTCGTGCTCGGCCAGGAGCTTGGCAAGCCGGTCGGTGACGATTCTTCCGGGGTTCTCATGCAGCACCCGCTCTTCGGGCATGAGGCGAAGTGGTCCCCAGGTGTCGGCCTCGAGCGTACTCACCACGTGGAGGAGCCGCACCTCGGCCTCGTGTTGACGGGCCAGGCCGAAAGCAAGGGTCAGCGCCCGGTCGGCCGTATCGAATTCGGTGAGCCAGCGCTGTTGCTCCATCATATCGTCGGCTCCGTCAGTTCCATGAGGGTGCGCAGGTAGTTGATGACGTCGTCGCGGCTGAGCAGGCCGACGAGCCGCCCGTCTTCGAGCACCGGCAGCTGATTGACGCCGTCGCGGTCCATCTGCTGAAGGGCCGACCAGAGCTCGGCGTCCGGACGGGTCGTCTTGAGCTTTTCGAGCGGGATCATGGCTTCGGCGACGGCGGTTTCGGGCCAGGCTTCCCGGGGCACGTGCTTGATGCGGTCGAGCGTCAGCAGACCCGCGATTTGCCCGTCCCGCTCGACGATGAGCGCGCGTTGCCCGCCGCCGAGGATGTGCTTGTTGATGATTTCTTCGAGCGTGGCGGCCGCGTCGATGGTCGTGTAGTGGTGGCTCATGACTTCGGAGACCCGGTGCCCGCCGAGCAGGCTCTGGATGCGCTGTTGTTGAATCTGCCCGACGGCGGCGCTTTCGAGAAACCACCCGATGAAGGCGATCCACAGGCCGTCGAAGAGGTCGCCCAGGAAGAGGAACCACACGCCGATCATGATGAAGAAGTAGCCGAAGAAACGGCCCGCGTTGCCGGCGGTGACGGTGGCGCGGCGGAGGTCTTTCGTGCGCGCCCACACGAGCGCCCGGAACACACGCCCGCCGTCGAGCGGAAAGCCCGGCACGAGGTTGAACACCGCCAGCGCGAAGTTGATCAGCGCGAGGTATTGGAACACGGCCAGCACCGGCTCCGATCCGGCGGCGAGCGGCTCGAGCACGAAGAAAAGTCCCGCCAGCGCAAAGCTCACGAGCGGCCCGGCCAGCGCGACCCAGAACTCCACCTTCGCGTTGGGCGGCTCCGTCGTGATCTCGGACACGCCGCCGAAGATGAAGAGCGTGATGCTCCGGACCTTGAGCCGGTAGTGACGCGCCATGAGCGAATGGCCGAACTCGTGCAGCAACACGCTCACGAAAAGCATGATCGTCGTCGCCGCGCCCGTCACCCAGTACAGGTAAGGAGGCCAGTCACTATATTTGAGCGGGAAGTACCCGACCGCGAGCATCCACGTGAAGAGGATGAAGACGAGGAACCATGAATAGTCGAGTCCGACCGGAATGCCGAACATGCGACCCAACGGGATCTTGTTTCGCACCGTGAACCCTCCATATGATGGGATATGCGGGAAGGTTACGGACGAATGATCGCTAAGGCAACCCTCGTCCGGTGCGCGCGACTATGGCCGGTGATGGCATTCCTACCGACCCTTTTGGCCCCGACCCACTGAGACCATGAAGCAGAAAATCGACCGGAAACGGTACCTGGCCAACATGCAGGATGAGATCGACAGCGCGATGCTTTATCGCACGTTCGCCGAGATCGAGTCCGACGAGCGACTGGCGGAGGTGTACCGGCGGCTGGCGGAGGTAGAGGAGCGGCATGCCCGTTTCTGGGCGGATCAACTCCGGAAGGCGGGCGAGGCCGCGCCCCGGATGCGCCCGAGCCGCCGCGCGCGAACGCTGGCGTGGCTGGCCCGGCGTTTCGGGCCGTCGTTCGTGCTGCCGACGATCACGGCGCTCGAAGCCTCGGACAGCGCCGACTACCTCCAACAGCCGGAGTCTCGGGATACGTCGTTGCCCGCAGACGAACGGTCGCACCAGCGCATCTTGCAGGCCATCGAGGCCCGTGTGCCGGGCGGGCTGGAGGGTCCGGCATTGGCGCGCCTCGAAGGGCGGCACCGCGCCATCGGCGGCAATGCGCTCCGCGCCGCCGTGCTCGGAGCCAACGACGGCCTCGTCTCGAACCTGAGCCTCGTCATGGGCGTGGCCGGGGCGGAGCTCTCGAACCAGGCCATCCTCATCACCGGCCTGGCCGGACTGCTGGCCGGCGCGATCTCGATGTCGCTCGGCGAATGGCTTTCCGTGCAAAGCTCACGGGAGTTGTACGAGCATCAGATCGCCATCGAAGGGGAGGAGCTTCGGACGAACCCCGAGGAGGAGGAGCTCGAGCTGGCGCTCATCTATCAGGCCAAGGGACTCTCCGAAGAGGAGGCGCGCAAGCTGGCGAAGGAACTCATCCAAAACGAAGACCAGGCGCTCGATACGCTCGCCCGCGAAGAGCTCGGCATCGATCCGGAGGAGCTCGGCGGTTCGGCATGGGAGGCGGCGGGGATGTCGTTCGTCCTGTTCTCCCTCGGCGCGATCTTCCCGGTGGCCCCCTTTGCGTTCACCTCGGGTTACACCGCCGTGGCGGCCAGCCTGGCGCTCAGCGCAGCGGCCCTTTTCGGCATCGGCGCGGCCATCACGCTCATGACCGGGCGCGGCGTGCTCTACTCGGGGATGCGGCAGATGGCTTTCGGGCTGGCCGCCGCCGCCGTCACGTACGGCATCGGGTGGGTGATGGGCGTCTCCATCACCGGATAGCCGGGCGTCTTCATTTATAGCCGGGGATCACAGAACCGAAGAGGTTCCAGAATGGCCATGCATGAACTGATACAAGCCCTTGTGGCCCTTTTCGCTATCGCCAACCCGCTCGGGGCGGCGCCGGTGTATCTGGGGCTGACGGCGGGGATGGACCGGCGGGACCAGTTGCGCGGAGCCGCGCGGGCGTCGGTGGCCGTCTTCGTCATCCTGGCCGTCTCGGCGGTGGGAGGCAACTGGGTGCTGAGCGCGTTCGGCATCTCGTTCGCCGCCTTCCGCGTGGCGGGCGGTCTGGTCATCGTGCTCATGGGGCTGGAGATGCTCGGCGGCACGCGGACGCGCGCGCAACAGGACCCCGGAAAGGGCGCGCCGAAAGACGATCCGATCATCGTGCCTTTCGCCATGCCGATGATTGCCGGGCCGGGCGCCATCACCACGGTCATCACGCTGACGGCAAGGGGACCGGGGTGGACGGTCCCGGTCCTCGGCGCGGTCGCGGTGCTCGCCGGGTCGCTCTTCGTCTGGCTGTGGGCCACGGTGAAACTGGGCGCGCGCATCGGCAAACACGGACACGGCATTTTGCTTCGCTTCCTCGGACTCATCCTCGTGGCGATGGGCGCGCAGTTCCTGCTCACGGGGCTGAAAACGTTTCTGGCTGCGGGCTGAACCTTCCTTCCTTCCTTCCTTCCTGATAATCCCCTGCATCATGAAAACCGGGCAACACACCTTGTCTCACCAAAAGAACGATTCGAGCAAAAATTCGGGGGCGCTGGGGTTGAAGGAACTCATCGCCATGGGGGTGGGCGGCATGATCGGCGGCGGCATCTTCTCCGTGCTCGGGCTGGCCGTGAGCATCAGCGGCCACGCCGCGCCCATCGCCTTCGCGCTCGGCGGCATCGTCGCCCTGACGGCGGGCTACTCGTACGTCAAGCTGGCGCTGGCCTACCGCGACGACGGCGCGAGCTTCACGTACCTGGAACGCGCCTTTCCCCGGCAGCCGAACGTCGCGGGCGTCGTCGGCTGGACGGTCATCATCGGATACATCGGCACGCTCGCGCTCTACGCGTTCACTTTCGGGGCCTATGGAGCGGAACTCTTCGACATGGGCGGCGCGGCGAACGTGCGGATGGTCCTCTCGGCGAGCATCATCCTGTTCTTCATGCTCGTCAACCTGATGGGGGCAAAGACGAGCGGAGAAGCCGAGGATCTCGTCGTCTATACGAAGATCATCTTGCTCACTCTGCTGGGCATCGCGGGACTGAGCACGGTCAAGCATGCCAACCTTTTTCCGGTGTTCGACAAGGGCGTCACCTCGGTTTTCATGGCGGGCGCGCTGATTTTCGTCGCATATGAGGGGTTTCAGCTCATCACGAACGCCGTCACGGAGACCCGCGAGCCGGAGAAGAACATCCCGCGCGGCATCTACGGCGCGGTCGGGATCGTGGCGTTCATCTACGTCACGCTGGCCGTCGTCGGTGTGGGAAGCCTGCCGCTGGATCAGCTCGTGGCGGCGAAGGAATATGCGCTGGCGGTGGCGGCGGAGCCGGCGCTGGGCAATGCCGGGCGGGTGCTGGTGGCCATTGCCGCCCTCCTGGCGACGGCCTCGGCGATCAATGCGACCATGTTCGGCGCGGCGCGGATGATGGCGGAGATGACGCGCTCGAAAAAGATGCCGCACGCCTTCTCGTTCCGGAACCGCGTCAACGTGCCCTGGGTGGCCGTCGTGGCGCTGACGGCCTTTGCGCTGGCGCTGACGCTCCTCGGCGGGCTCGAACTCATCGCCTCGTTCTCCAGCATGACGTTCCTGCTCGTCTCCATCGGCGTCTCGGTGGCGAACATCCGGCTGCGCAGGCAGACCCACAGCAAGATCGGGCTGATCCTGCCCGGGTTCGTGCTGATGCTGGCAACGGTCACTACGCTGGTCTATTATCTCTGGCACACCGCCCGTCCCACGCTCCTGTGGATCCTCGGCATGTACCTGGCGGTCTTCGTCATGGAGTTTGTCTTCAGCAAACGCGGGCTGCTCTTCAAGAACCGCGGATAGACGTTCCGTGGCGCAAGGGGCCGCGCGTTCCGCAGCGAGGGAAGGCGTCCGGCAAAGAGGCGAAGGCCCACGGAGCGGAGCCCCACGCCGAACGCCCTTGCCCTCGGAAAGAAGCGATCCCCGGCAGGCGCGTTCATGCCTCGGTCACGGCGGTGTGGAGCTTCTTCATGGCGCGGAGCCGCTCCCGCCGGATGAAGCGATACGTGGCCATCTTGACGGCGTCGTTGAAGACGAACCACAACAGCGCGTAAGCCCACATGTACAGCGCGTACGTCCAGCCGATGGGCGTGATGAGGAAGCCGTAAACGGCGATGAGTGTGCCGATGACCCGCGTCGAGAACGTCGCGCTGAAGAGGATCAGCGACGGGTATGGGCGCTTCCAGAACCAGTCGTCGATGCGGGTATTGTAGATCGTCCCGTGCCCGGCGATGACCAGCTTGGCGAAAAGCATCGACTGGATCATCGGCTCGGAGAAGTGGAAGTATTCGAGGAAGAAAAAGAGCAGAAACGATGAGATCACGCCCGTCACGCCGAGCGTAGAGGAGATCGTGAGCATCTCCTTCATGTTCCACCGCACGGGCTTCCGGTCGATCCGGGTATTGTCGTAGGCGATGGCCAGGATGGGGATGTCGTTGAGCAGGGCCAGGATGATGATCATCAGGGCCGTGATCGGATAGAAGTTGAAGACGATGATGCTCAGCGTCATGAAGAGGATGATGCGCAGCGTCTCGGCGATGCGGAAGATGGCATAGCTCTTCATGCGCTCGAAGGTGATGCGCGCCTGCCGGATGGCCTGGTTGATGACGCCGAGGCCCGGGGCCGTCAGGATGATGTCGGCGGCGGCGCGCGCGGCGTCGAGCGCGTTCGAGACGGCGATGCCGCAGTCGGCCTTCTTCAGCGCCGGCGCGTCGTTGACGCCGTCGCCCGTCATGGCCACGATGTGCCCGGCCTTTTGCAGGGACTCCACGATGCGATACTTGTCCTCCGGCGCTACCTCGGCGAAAATGTCGGCCTCCTCCACGAGCCGGATGATCGAGGACTCGTGGGCGTAGACGAACTCCCGGTTGAGTTTTTCGGTGTCGAACTGTTGGCGGACCTCCTCGATCACCTCCTCGGCGAAATGTCGGGCCTCGGCGTCGGATACGTCGGGCTTGAGCCGATGGTAGATGGCGCGGGCCAGCACCGAAGCCAGCTCGAGCAGGCCCGTTCCGGCGCTGCCGCTGAGATCGGCCGACCGCACCGCGCGCGTGCCGAGGCCGAGCTGACGGGCGATCTCTCGGGCGATGGCCGCGTTGTCCCCGGTGATCATCTTCACGTGCACCCCGTATTCGTTGAGGCTTCGAATGACCTCCTTCGAGTCCTCACGCGGCGGATCGAAGAGCGGGATCAGGCCGACGAGCGTGAGCTTCCCGTCGGTTTTCCGGCCTACGAGGAGCGTCCGGTATCCCTTCACGGCCAACGACTCGACGATGCTCTCGATGTGCCGTCGCTCCTGTTCGGGCGGGTTCGCCAGTTCGAGCAGCACCTGAGGAGCGCCCTTCATCACCACGAAACGCTCGCCGTCTTGCTCGATCTCGGCCTCGGTGCGCTTGATGTTGGGGTTGAACGGGGTGAAGTGCACCTGCCGGAAAGGCGTCAGGTCCGTCCCGGGAAAGTGCTCGGAGAAGTACCGGTAGATCGCCAGGTCGATGGGGTCCTTGTTCTCGAGATGCGAGGCGAGCACGGCATAGCGCAGCAGGTCCGCTTCCTCGAAACCCTTGAAGACGACGGGCTTCGACACCTCCAGCTTGTTCTGGGTCAGCGTGCCGGTCTTGTCGCTGCACAGCACGTCGACGCCGGCGAGTTCTTCGATGGCGACGAGACGGCTGACGATGGCCTGCCGCCGCGCCAGGTTGAGCGCGCCCACGGCCATCGTGACGGAAAGCACGGCCGGCAACGCCACCGGAATGGCGGCCACGGTGAGCACGAGGCTGAACCGCAGGATTTCGAGGAACGGCTCGTGACGGAACAGCGCCACCATCAGGATGAGCAACACCAGCGCGATGGTGACCAGGATCAGATAGTTGCCGATCTGAATCACCATCTTCTGGAAATGGCTGCTCTCGTCCCGCTCCGCGCGCGCCACCAGCGAGACCACCGTGTGGAAGTTCGTGTGCGCCCCGGTGTTGACCACTACGGCCAGCATCTCGCCCTGCTTGACGATGGTGTTGGCGTAGGCGACCTCCTCCCGTTTCTTGCCCACCGGCAGCGACTCTCCCGTCAGGGTAGACTGATCGACGAGCAGATAATCACCCTCGACGAGCTGCACGTCCGCCGGGATGATGTCGCCGATCTTGAGCTTGATGAGGTCGCCCGGCACGAGTTCGCGCGTGGGGACGGCCTTGAACCTGCCGTCGCGCAGGACGATGGCCTCGGTGGAGAGTTGCTGTTTGAGCGCCTTGAGCGCGTTGAGCGCGCGGTGCTCCTGAAAGAAGTCGATGAACGCGTTGACGAGAAGCATCACCATGATGATGCCGAAGTCCTCCCACTTTTGCACGAGGGCCGAGAGGATGGCGGCGACCTCGATCATCCACGGGATCGGTCCCCAGAAGCGGCGGAAGATGCGGTGCCACAGAGGCTCTTCCTTTTCTTTGATCTCGTTGTAGCCGTACTCCCGAAGCCGCTTCTTTGCCTCTTCTTCGCTCAGACCGTTCTCTTTGTCCGTCTTCAGGGCGTTGAGGGTCTGGAGGACGGGCTGTCGGGCGTATTCGTCGGTTTTCATGACTTGAACCCAAAGGGTTGCTGCTGAACGATGGATGGATCGGGTCGTCGGGGACGGCCTGGAGGCGTCGTCTCGGGGGCGACCTTCGTGGAAAAGAACCGGGGGCGCGGGCCTTGCGAAGATAAAGACGGGAAAGATTATCTTGGGACGACCAAAGCCTTCGCCGGGGATCGCCGCCGTGTCTTGTAGGGGAATCCCGGTTCCCGGGAGCGGGGCCTTTTTCCGCACCGTGAACGAAAAGCTCCGGGGCGGCGTACCTACGGGCAGTTTCCCGGAACGAGCGGGTCGCCTCGTGGTGGAACGGGCATGCGAACCTGCGAGGCATGGCGCCGGCGTTGTTTCGCATGCGCGGGCGCTAAAGAATCTTTTGTGCCGCCGTCTGCCCTTCGCGTTCGCCCTGTTGTTGTGATATGAACACTATTCTGTTTTTATCGATTGCCGTTCGGTTGATCGGGCTCGGGTGGGCGCTGGTGTTGGTGTGGCGCTTGCGGGACTGGCGCCTGGGACTCCTCGCGGTTTTATATGCCCTGATGGCCCTTCGCCAGACGCTCACGCTGTCGACGGTGTGGGAGGGGACGGCGCTTTTTGCGCCCGGGCGCCTGGTCGAACTCCCGGGACTGCTCGTCAGCCTGTTGATGCTGCCCGTCTTGCTGGGGCTGGAGCGGTTCATCAGGTCGCAGAAGCGCGTGAAAGAGCGGATCGAAGCGGCCGAACAACGCTACCGCAAGCTCTTCGAGTCCGCGCCGATCATGTACGTCAAGACGGAGGATCGCAACGGGGCGTCGTACGTCACGGCCTGCAATGATCGTTTTCTTGAGCATCTCGGATATGCGCGCGAAGAGGTGGTGGGGCAACCGCTGGACCGTTTCTATACGCCCGGTTCGAAGGAGAAGCTTTTCGGAAGCGGGTATCATCGCAGTCTTCAGGGGCTCTCCGTCGAAGAAGAACGCAGCCTGGTGAGACGCGACGGAGGCGTGATCGACACGTTGATGCACGCCGTGCCGGAGTTGGACGAGAGGGGCCGCGTGCGGGGCGTCCTCGCGATGTACGTGGACGTCACCGGGAGGAGGAAGGCCGAGCGCGCGCTCGAGGAGCGCATCGAGCGCATGCGCCTGCTCTACGACGTTACCTCGCAGAGCGGCCGCGACCTCGACCGCCAGTTGAGCGACGCCCTCGAACGGACCGCGCAGCTCCTGGGTATGGAGATTGGCCTCCTGAGCCGCATCGAGGACGGACAATATCACATCGAGGCATGCTTTGCCCCCGGCACGGGGTTGGAGCCGGGGCAATCCTTCGATCTCCGCTATACGTACTGCGAAGCGGTATGGCAAAACGACGAGGTGCTGGCGATCGATCATGCCGGGGCGTCGGCCTATGCCCGGCATCCCTGCTTCGCCTACTTTCACCTGGAGTCCTACCTCGGCGTGGCCGTCAGGATGGGCGAGAAGCGCTATGGCACGCTGAGTTTCTCGAGCACGAAGCCGAAGCGCCCGCCCTTCTCCGAGGCGGATCGCGAGACGATACGGCTCCTGTGCCAGTGGATCGGCTCGATGCTGGAACGCCGGCAGGCGCGCGCGGCGCTGGAGGCCTCCGAAGAGCGGTTCGCCAAAGCCTTCCACGCCAGCCCGGACTCCATCACCATCACCCGGATGCGGGACGGCCTCTTCATCGACGTCAACGAAGGGTTCCACCGCCTGAGCGGATACGCGCGCGAGGAGGTCATCGGCCAAACTTCCGAAGCGCTCGGGATATGGCGGTATGCCGACCGCAGCCGGATGGTGGAGGGGTTGCAACGCGAAGGCCGCGTGCGAGACCTCGAACTCCCGCTGGTCGACAAAACGGGAGCGGTGCACATCTGCCGCGTTTCCGCCGTCGTGATAGAACTCGGCGGAGAACCGTGCCTCGTGGCCATCACGCATGACGTCACCGAACAGAAACGCATCGAACAGGCGCTTCGCCTCCACGAATATGCCATCGCCTCGTCGGTCGAACCCATCGCGTTCGTCGACATGGAGGGCGTGCTCACCTACGTGAACCGCGCTTTCCTGGAAGCGCTCGGATATGCGCGCGAAGAGGAGGTCGTCGGAAAGCGGATCACGGAGTTCCGGGTCGAGCCTTTTCCCTTCGGCGAACTCGAAAAACAGATCAGAGCCGGGGGGTACTGGAAAGGCGAACTCAGCACCGTTCGCTCCGATGGGAAGTGGATAGACATCTATCTGGCGGCCAACCTGATCGTCGACGAAAACGGCAAGCCGCTGGCGATCATGGCTTCCTTCCGGGACATCACCGAATGGAAACGGGCCCAGGAGGACCTGCGGAAGTCGGAGGAGAAGTTTGCCAAGGCGTTCCACGCGAGCCCCGACATCATCGGCATCGCGACGATGGACGAGGGGCGCTTGATCGAGGTGAACGAGGGTTTCGAGCGCCTGACCGGGTATCGTCGCGACGAGGTGCTCGGGTGCACGACCGCCGAACTGGGCCTCTGGGAAAAAATGGCCGATCGGCAAGCGCTCGTCGACCGCATCCGCAGCGGGGAGTTCGTGAGCAACGTCGAGGTGACCTTCCGCACCCGTTGGGGCGAGCTTCGGACGGGCCTCTTCTCCGGCGACCGGATCGAACTCAACGGCCGCTCATGCCTGCTGACCATCACACGCGACATCACCGAGCGCAAGCGCATCGAGGAGCAGCGCGAGGAGCTCGTGCGCGACCTGGAAGCGAAGAACGCCGAGCTGGAACGCTTCGCCTATACGGTCTCGCACGACCTGAAATCACCGCTGGTGACGATCAAGGGCTTCCTCGGCCTGCTCGAGAATGATGCGCTCCGCGGGGACGTGGAAGCGCTCCGCCGGGACGTGGCCCACATCAACAGCGCCGCCGACAAGATGGCCCGGCTGCTCCGGGATCTGTTGGAGCTCTCGCGGATCGGGCGCGTGGTCAACCCGCCGGAGGCCGTCGCCTTGTCGGGTCTGGTGCGCGAAGCCGTGGAGATGCTGGGCGGTCGGCTTGCCGAGCGGGGAGCCGAAGTGCGCGTGCCCGCCCGCATGCCGGAAGTCTTCGGCGATCGGCTGCGGCTGCTGGAAGTGTTTCAGAACCTGATCGACAACGCCCTCAAGTTTATGGGCGATCAGCCGGCGCCGCGCGTGGAGGTGGAGGCGCGCGTCGTAGAGGGCGAGGTGGTGTGCGCCGTCCGGGACAACGGCGTCGGCATCAATCCCCGGTATCTGGAGACCATCTTCGGGTTGTTCAACCGCCTGGACAACAACGTCGAGGGCACCGGCATCGGACTGACGCTGGTGAAGCGGATCGTCGAAGAGCACGGAGGACGCATCTGGGCCGTCTCCGAGGGGGAGGGCCGGGGCGCGACGTTCACCTTCACGTTGCCGCTGCGGTCATGAAAGCAGCGGCCCTTGCGCGCTTCGCTCGCAGCCGCGGGGCTCACGCATGACGCGCCGCCTACGCGAGCCCCTCGTTCGCCCCGGAAGCGGGCGGATCGGTAAGGTTCGGGGGATCGGTCGCGTAGCGCTCCGGGTGTTGCTCAAACGTTCGCCGGCAATCCTCGGAGCAGAAAAGGTACGTTCGCCCCCGGTAGTCCATCCGGGCCGGCGGGTTGTGCCGGTCGATCGCCATGCCGCAAACAGGGTCTTTTTCCATGTCGGGCGCCTCCGAGATTCAGGCGTGGTGAGGGAAGGACGTTCCTACAGGCCGGTCTCGTCGACGGCTCCAGTGCGGATCTTCACCGCCATCTCCACCGGAGAAACGAAGATGATGCCGTCTCCCGGCAAACCCGTGTAGGCGTTCTTTCGAATGAGTTCCACGACGCGATGAACGTCTTCATCCCGGCAAACGACCTCCAGCTTGGCGACGTCCGAATACCGTTCGACGCACTTGATCGAGTATTTGCTCGCGTGCGGGTCCGCGAGTTGCCCGAGCCCCATCACGTCAATGACGGTGATGCCGGTGATCCCGTTTTCTTCCAGCGCCTCGATGACGCTCTCCACCTTCGGGCAACGCAGGTAGGCTTTGACTTCCTTCATGGCAACGCGCTCCGTTGTGTTTCCTGTTCGACGCTCACGTCTCAAGATCGACCCGCCAACCTTAAGCAATCCTTAAATCCGCCTTAAACTTTTTTCAGCGTAAGGCGCGGGAGCTTTGAAGGGACGATCAGGTCACTTTCATCACACCTCGCATGAGTACGTAATGACCGGGAAACGAGCAGATGAACGGATATTCGCCCGGTTCGGAGGGGGCGGTGAAGGTGACCTCAACGGTCTCTCCGGGTTGGGCGAGCGGGGTGTAGAAGAGGATGGCCTCGTCTTCGGGGATGTAGTCGTTGGCGGCGGCGGAGAGGGCGGCCGTCCCGACGCGGTCGATGGCTTCGGCATCGGTGAGGATGACGACGTTGTGAGCGAGCCCCTGCACGGTGGCCTTGTTCTCGAAGACGAGTCGCACGTCCTGCCCGGCCTTGACGCTGAAGGCGGTCGTGTCGAAGCGCAGTTCGTTGCCGACGGAACGGATGACGACCTCGACCGGGTCGGCTTCCGGCGCGGTGAAGGGGGCGGTCGTGAAGGCTGTGATCGCCAGCGCCGCGAGGGCCAAGGCGAGCATCGTCAGGGGGAAACGCGCGTGTCTGTTCATGGACTTCTCCGTTGGGAAAAACATGGCGCGGCCCACGGAAGCACGTTGCGCGAAGTGGAAGCCCGGAAGCCGGGCATTCCCGTGCCTCCGTGAACCGTCGCCATATTCTTGAGGATGAGACAAAGGGGGGTTAGCGGTCGACCCGTCCGTGGGAGACGGCCCACACGTAGGCCGCCACTTGCTGGGCCTGTTCGTCGGTGATGCCGCCGGGGTAGGCCGCCATGGCGGTGCCGGGCACGCCGTTGCGGATCGTCTTCAGGATGTCGGCATAGTCGCCGGAGCCGTTTTTCCATTGCGCGTCGCTCAGGCTGGGCGCGATGGGGCCGCCTTCGAGGTTGGCGCCGTGGCAGGCAAAGCACGTCCCTGCGCCCTGATACACGAGCCGTCCCTTTGCGATGAGGTCGTCGGTGATCTCGGTGGGCGTCTCCAGACCGGAGCGGAGCCGTCCGGGGACGAGGTCGGCGTCGTTCGAGGCGAGCAGGAAGTCGCGCACCAGGCGGGCCTGTTCCCGCGTGAGGTTGGCGCGGGTCTGCATGTGCTGCATGATGATGACCCACTCCCGATCGGTCCGCTCGGCCGGTCCGCGCGGGTTGTGGCAGCGCTGGCAGGTGCGCGAGAAGAGTTCGGCGCCGAGGCCGATGCGCGCCGCCAGCGTGGTGTCGGCGAGGGCGATCTCGTCGCCGGGCTCCGGAAGGACGGGCGTCCGGGAGGCCAGCCCCAGGTAGGCAATCACGAAGAGGATGAGCGAAGAAGCAAACAGTCGCATATCGGTACCTCCGGGTTAAAACCCAAACGCCAGTTGAAGGGCGAGACGGTTGTTGTCGATGTCGATTTCCTCATCGTTGATGAGGTATTCCAGCTTGAGCACGAACGCGGGCTCGAACCAGTAGTCGAGGCCGAGGGCCACCTGTCGCCCGGCGTTCACGAGGGTCTCGCTGCCGGCTTTGCCGTCGAAGAGCTGCGACCAGCGCACGACCGGTTGCCAGGGGCCGTACCGGTAGGCCAGCTGGACCCAGTAGCCGCTGCGCGCGAGCGTCTCGACGAGGCCTTCATTGAGCGCGCCCGTGGCGGAGGCGCCTTTGGCCGCGGCAAGCCCCTCGTGTTCCTCCACCTCCAGAAGGTCCTGCCACGTTCGAATGAACTCGCTGTGGAGCGTAAACTGGCCATGACGACCTTCGAGGTGGAACGCCAGGGCGCTAAAGTTGAGATCTCCCGCGGCGTCGTAGGCGGCCGTCATGCCGGAGACGTTGGCCTCGAAATACGGGGAGATGCTGAAGCCGAGCCGCCCGCCCACCATCTTGTTGTCGTTGTTGTCCGAAGTGTTGCTGCCGAAGGCAAGGCCGCCGGCGTCTCCACCGCTGAGGATGGCCGCTCCCTTTCCCGCGGCGGCGAGCGGTCCGCCTTCATCATGCCCGTCGGCGCTTTCCTCCTCGTCCGGAGCGACGACCGGCCCCTGCGTCACGAACACTTCCGCCGTGACGGTCTGGAAATTCCCCAGGTCGAACGCGCCGCGCAGTTGCACGCCGATGTCCGAGAGGATCGGCAACATGGGGGCCGACGGGGCGGCCGCGGCGCCGTGCGAGCCGTAGACGGCCGGGACGCTCGGCAGCCGGTTGATCCAGGTCGGGTGGAACCGCTCGGAGAAGTTGGCGAAGGGGAGCAGAAACTTCCCGGCCACGAGCGTGAAGTGATCGTTGAGCGAGACGTCGATCTGGGCGTATTCCAGGTCGGTCGACGTGGCGCCTTCTTCGATCTCGAACTCGAACTCTCCCTCGAAGAGAAAGCGGTCGGAGATCTGGAAGAGCATGATCGGGGCGAAGATGGTCGAGAAGTTGTTGGGCGTCTCGCCGTCGGCCAGGAGCACGTTGTATCCGGCCCCGCCGTAGCCGGTAAGCATGAACCCCTGGCGCGGGAAGAAACGGTCGGCATCCGAGGGACCGTCGGCTTCTTGCCCCGAGGCGGGCGTGATGCCCGCCAGCGCATACAGGACGAGCCCGATCCAAAAAGGAAGAAGGTGTGGTAACGGTTGTTTCATGGCGTTCACCGGTTGTGGCTGGAAGGAACGCCGCGTAGATCGGCCGAACCCGGCCGCCCCGCAGCGTCATCGCCGCACGGGGTCCGGGGAGCGAACCTGAACTTGAAAAGAACCACTACGCAGCGGGGGCAAGGTGCCGTCGAGAACCTTAAAATCACCTTAAAGCAACCTGAAATACTTTTCAGGAAAGGGCGATTCGCGGCTTCTTCATCGGTCCCGGAAAACCTGAAGCGAAGGGGAAGGGGGAGCGTTTGACGCCGTTTACCGGGTGTTCCGCCCTCTATCGTTCCACGCGGAGCTTGCGGGCGTTGATGGCGACGATGACCGTGCTCAGCGACATCAGCGCCGCGCCGGCGGCCGGGCCGAGCACGATGCCGTAGCCGTAGAGCACCCCGGCGGCGATCGGGATCGCGAGGATGTTGTATCCGGCGGCCCACCACAGATTCTGGATCATCTTTCGATACGTCGCCTGTGAGAGGCGGAGGATGGCCGGGACGTCCTTCGGGTTGCTCCGCACGAGCACGATGTCCGCCGTCTCGACGGCCACGTCGGTGCCCGCTCCGATGGCGATGCCCACGTCGGCCTGCGCCAGCGCCGGCGCGTCGTTGACGCCGTCGCCGGTCATGGCCACGGTCAGGCCGCGCGCCTGCACCTCCTTCACCTTCTCCGACTTCTCGTGCGGCAGCACCTCGGCGAAGTACTCGTCGAGCCCCACCTCTTCGGCCACCCACTGCGCCACCTTGCGGTTGTCGCCCGTGAGCATCATCGTTCGGATGCCCATGGCCTTGAGCGCGGCGATGGCTTCCCGGGATTCGGGCCGGATGATGTCGGCCAGCGCGACGGCCCCCTGCACCGCGCCGTCGATGACGACGAAGACGACGGTCTTGCCCTGCTCCGAGAGCCGGTCGATGCGGGGATCGTCCACGTCCAGGTTCTGTTCGCGCAGATAGCCGGGGCTGACGACCATGACCTCCCGTCCGTTCACGCGGCCGCGGGCGCCCTTGCCGGGGATGGCCCGGAACGCCTCGACCTCCGGCGGTTGCTCCACCGCGCGCACGATGCCCTGCGCGATCGGGTGCTCGGAGTGCGCCTCGACCGCCGCGGCATAGGCGAGCAGTTCGTCCTCGGCGATCCCGTCGGAGAGCACGAGCGTGTCCGTGACGCCGAACTGCCCTTCGGTCAGCGTGCCGGTCTTGTCGAAGATGATGGCCTTCAGCTTGCGCGCGGCCTCGAAGGCGGTCCGGTCGCGGATGAGCAGGCCGTTGCCGGCGGCGAGCGCCGTGGAGACGGCCACCACGAGCGGCACGGCCAGCCCGAGCGCGTGCGGACAGGCGATGACCATCACCGTGACGGTGCGCTCGAGAGCGAAGGCAAAGTCTTTCCCCACCCATACGTACCAGACGAACATCGTCAGCGCGCCGCCGCCGAGCGCGACCGCCGTGAGCCACACCGCCGCCCGGTTCGCCAGATCCTGCGTCTTCGACTTCGACTCCTGCGCCTCCCGAACCAGGTCGATCACCTGCGAGAGGAAGCTGTCCGCCCCGGTCTTTTGTATGACGATGGTGAGGGCCCCCTCGCCGTTGATGGAACCCCCGATGACGACGTCACCGACGGTCTTGGGTACGGGCATCGACTCGCCCGTGAGCATGGCCTCGTTGACGGAACTCTGCCCGCGGACGACCTCGCCGTCGGCGGGGATCTTCTCGCCGGGTTTGACGAGCGCGTGGTCGCCGGGGTGAAGCTCACTCAACGGCACGTCCACCACGCTGCCGTCGGGCATGACCTTGTGCGCTTCCGAGGGCATCAGCTTCGCCAGTTCCTCCAGCGCCTTCGAAGCGCCCATGACCGATTTCATCTCGATCCAGTGCCCGAGCAGCATCACGTCGATCAACGTGGCGAGCTCCCAGAAGAAGATCTTGCCTTCGAGCCCGAAGACGACGGCGGTGCTGTACACGTACGCCGTGGTGATGGCAATGGCGATGAGCGTCATCATGCCGGGCGTTCGGCCTTTCAACTCCGTGAAGAGCCCTTTCAGGAAAGGCCACCCGCCGTAGAAGAAGACGACGGACGAGAGGACGAACGAGAGCTGCAGGTCTCCGCTGAAGCTGAGCTTGCCGTCCAGCCCCAGGAACCGCTGGATCAGGGGAGAGAGCAGAAGGATGGGGATCGTCAGGATGAGCGAGACCCAGAACCGCCGCCGGAAGTCGGCGACCATCATCGCGTGATGGTCGTGGTGTCCGCCGCCGTGCTTCTCGTGCCCGCCGTGCTTCTCGTGCGCGTGTTCCTTGCCGTCGCCGGTCGTATGCGCGCCGTGTTCGTGAGGGTGCTTTCCGTGTTCGTGTCCGTCGTGACCGTGTCCGGCAACGGGTTCGGTGGATGGGTCGCGTTCCATGTCGGTGTGGGATGAGGGAGGAAAGGGGAAAAGGGACCTGCGGGCGGGGGAAGGGCCGTCCGGATGGACGCGGAAAAAGGATTGGTGTCGAGCGCCTGATCTCGGACGTTGCCCGACGCCGAGGGGGTCAGCCGGTCCCGTCAGCGGATCGCGCCGAGAAAAAGTTGTAGAGCGGGACGAAGACCACACCGACGTAGATGCCGTAGAGGAAGGACTCGGCGAGGCCGAGGAAGAAGCTTCCCCAACTCAGCCACGTGAAGCCCGGCAACAGTTGCATCCAGGACTGATACATGGCCTGTCCCGGGATCAGCAGATCCCAGATCACGCAAAGGAGGTAGGAAAGGGCGAGAAAAGAGCCGAGAGCCAGCCCCACGGGTTTCCAGTGGAGGCGGCTTCGGGTGGGCATTGTTGTCGTTTCCATGGCATTGCCTCCCCGAAAGTTGAGAGATGCGCACAACCGGAGCGGTCGGTCCGTCGCGGGGATCGGGACCCGCACTCGCCACCCGACTCAGGAGCGTACGTGCGGGCCCCGCACCAACCACCGCGACGTGCGACCCGTGTTCGCCCTCTCAAGTTCGCTCTTCGTTCCTTAAAAGAACCTTAAGCGAGGCTTAAAAATCCTTCAGAAAGGGGGCATGCACGGGTTCGTCGTCCGGAGCCCATGCCGCGAGCGAAAGTAGCCGGCGATGCGTGCGGGATCACCGGACCTCGAAGGTCAGCGTCGCCCACTTCGACTCGTAGTCCGCCTCGCCGTCATCGACTCTGGCCATGTGGATGAGCTTCACGTACCAGCGGCCGGCGGCTTCGAGGGGGATGCGCGCCACGCCCGCCTCGTCCGTGCGCGTCTCGACGGCGACCCTGTGCTCGCCATGCTCATCGTGTCCGTGATAGCCCTCATGACTGGCTTCGACGATCTGGTTGGCGACGGGCCGGCCGTCAACGAGGACGAGGACCTCGAACGTGTCGCCGACGCCGAGGGCGTAGGGGTTGTTCACCGGCACGATCTCGGCGGGATACCCGAGGCGATGCCCGTAGGCGTCGGTGCGCCGGTCGCCTACCTGAAAGATGGCCTTGACGTGTTTGGAATACCGCTCCCGCGCATCGAGGTCGAGTTCTCCGTCCCGTTTCCGCGCCTCGAGCACGTCGAGGACGCCGTCGTGCTCGAGGTATTCGTTAAAGTCTTCGGCGGCGAGTGCGATCATGCTGGGGGCGGTCGAGACGCCGACCACGTAGGTGCCGGGGGCGCCCGTCTCGAGGTCGAGGAGCGTCAGCGTGCCTTGCTCGCGCCAGCGGGCGGTGTCGGGGTGCGTCACCACGTCGCCGGGCCCGACGACGCTCACGTCGGTCATGCGGCGACGCGCGATGGCGTTCTCGCTCTTGTCGAACGTGCCGTTGACCAGCGCGATCGTGGCGGTCGAATGGGGTTCGAGGAAATAGGTGTCCAGTTTGATGAAGAGGGTGTGGGCGTTCAGGAGACCGGCGAAAAGAAGAAGGGCCACGCCGGTCAGGAGGGCTTTCTTTTTCATAGGATCGTGGGGTTGGGGATCACGAAGAAAGAGGAAGATGCAGGGTACGGCGCTTTGCATAAAAATACGACAGCCGGGTCGCATCATCTGCAGACCCGGCTGTCGCTAGCCACACATGTTCGGACGGTTTTGCTGCGTTTCCCTTTTCGCCTTTCCAGGTGGGGAAAGACGTCGAGGGATGTGGTTCCAGGTGGGTCTTCCGGTGAGTGGTTGCAAGCCTGCCGCCTGGTCGTCCGAACACCCGCAAGAAAGGGCGGTCAACCTGAAGACTTCCTTAAAAATCTCTTAAATTTTATTAAGGTGTTCCAACGACGGTTGTCTGATTGGCACGGATGCGGTCAGCGCAGCGATTGCACGACGATGAGCCGGAGGAGCACCGTTCCGGAGCCTTCGAGCCGGAGGCCCACGAGGCCGGGGGCGGGAGCGTCGCCGTGCCCGTGTACGACCAGCTTGCCGTCCACGTAGCCGCGAAAGTGCCTTCCGTCGCTGACGACGCGCATGGTGAACCAGCCGCTGCCGGCCTGTTCTTCCTCGTCGAAGATCTCGGTGGCTCCGTCGCGCACCCGCCCCTGGCGCATTTTTCCGTCTTCGAGGGCGAGGAAGTCGTAGTTTCGCGCGTCGCGCACGTGGTGGACGATGCGAACGGAGCCGTCGAACCGGTCGAGGTTGAGCGTCACGTCGCCCTGAATGCTCACGAGGGAATCGCCGGTGACGAAGAGGACGGGGCCGCCTTCGAGGCGCAGGGCCAGTTGCCCGTCCTGTTCCTCCACGTTCAGGTCCTCGGGACTGCCTTCGAAGAAACGGAACGTTTCGGTGAGCGCGCGTCGCGCACCGGCGCCGGGCTCCCATCGCCACGAGCCGTCTTCGGTCGTGACGGGGTGCATGACCATGGCGCCCTCGTCTTCGTGCGCTTCCCCGGGAGCATGCTCGTGGTCCTCCTCTTCGTGCGCTTCCCCGGGGGCATGCTCGTGGTCCTCCTCTTCGTCCGCTTCGTCATGATCGGCGTCGTCATCATGCCGTTCGAGCCCTTCCTGCGAGACGGCCTGCACGCCGATCCCATACCGGAAGACCATTTGCGCGCCCCGGTCTCCGGTCTGGAAAAGCAGAAAAATGCCCCCGGCCCCGATCACGAAGGCGAGGATGTTCAACGCATGTTTTGCGGGGAGTCGCCCCTTGTGGTCGAGCCGAAGCATGGCCAGGCGGGCGAGAGCGAAGAGGCCGAAAAACCAGACGGTTCGCTCGGCCCAGTCGGCGTGGTCGGTGAGGAGCGTCTGGGCGGCGGCGGGCAACAGAACGGAGTCGGCGGCGGCGCGGCCCGTGAAGAACGCCGCGAGCGCGGCGACGGCGCCCAGGGTGAACAGCGCAACGGCGGCGGCACGGACCTCCTCTTGCTTCTTGCGCACAACCAGCGCGGCGGCGTCGAACAGCACGGCGATGGTGAGGAGCGCAATCGGGAAGTGGATGAGGAGCGGGTGAACGTTGGGCGCCCAGTCGGGAAGAGAAAACATTGCGGTGGTTACATATGAGATCGTTAAAAAACAAAGGTATCCGGAGAGCGCATCGATGCAGGAGCTTCTGTGGCGCTCCCCGGATGCCGGATGCGATCAACGCTTTGCGTAGACCGACTGCCGGCCTTTTCGGTCGAAGGCGACGATATCGTATGGTTGCGGTCGCCTGCCTTCCATCCCCGGCGACCCGACGGGCATGCCCGGAACGGCGAGGCCGGTCACGTCGGGCTGCTCCGAGAGCATGCGCCGGATGACGTCGGCGGGCACGTGTCCTTCCACGACGTATCCACCCACCACGGCCGTATGGCACGATCCCAGGCGCGTCGGCACGCCGAAGCGGGCCTTCATGGGCGTGACGTCCGGCATGTCGACCGTCTTCACGGGGAAGCCGTTCTCTCGAAGGTGCTCCGTCCATTGCTCACAACAGCCACAGGTGGGGCTTTTATAGACGGTTACGGTGGGAAGGCCGGCCTCCGAGGGGGTGCAGCCGACGAAGAGCGCCGACGTAATAAGAAGCGTCGGCGCCGTCAGGAGGAAGAACCGTCGTAATCGCATATTCGTTCGGGAACGGGTTATTGGTCTCGTTCGAGGCGTGCTTTTCGCTCCTCGTATTCTTCCGTGGAAATCTCCCCGGCGGCATAGCGCCGCTTGAGGATCTCCAGCGGGGATTCCTTGCGGGAATTCGGGGGAGGACCGGGGGGCGGCGGCGTTTGATTTCTCCAGAGGAGAGACACCAGAATGATGATGACGAGAATCCAGAAGATCCACCAGCCCCAGTGCATGCCCCACATCCATCCGTCATACATGATTTTCTCCGTATTTGAGCGCGCATGCCCGGGAATGACCCCGGGCGTGCGCGCGAAGTCGTGGCTGTCGCGGTGAAACCTATTGCTGGTTCATTCCAGCTTTTTTCTTGCTCTTCATGCCGCCGTGCTTCATGCCGCCTTGCATCATGCCGCCCTGCATCATGCCGCCGCCCATCATGCCGCCGCCCATCATGCCGCCCATGGCTTTCATCATCTCCATCATGGTCATGTTCGCCATCATGTGATGGTGCATCTGCATGGGCGTGAGTTCGGCCAGCTTCTGGCGCTGTTCGGGGGTCAGCAGCGCTTCCATCTTGCGGGCCGTTTCGAAGTCGAGGGCTTTCAGGTCCGCGTGGAGGGTCGCGTTTTCCCGGAGCAACGCCTTCACTCGAGCCGGGTCGGGACTTTCGGCGGCGAGGGCGCTCTTGAGCTGCTCGCCGGTTTTGGCGGCCGTTTTCTTGAGTTCGGCTGCTTGGTTCTCGTAAGCCCGCACGGCGTCTTTCATGCTTGAAACCTGCTCATCCGAGAGGTCGAGCAGGTCCTTCATGGTGGGCAGGGTGTAAATCATGAGCGAGGAGCGTTTGAGCGGGTTGCTCATCATCTGCTTCATCATGTTCATATGCATGTGCATCATGCCCTGCATCATGCCGCCCTGCATCATGCCCTGCATCATGCCGCCCTGCATCATGCCGCCCTGCATCATGCCGCCTTGCATCATGTCGCCCTGCATCATGCCGCCCTGCATCATGCCGCCCTGCATCATGCCGCCCTGCTTCGTGGAATCCGGCTGCCCATGCCGGTGCTGCGCCATGGTAGGGTATGCGCCGGCCAGCATCATGCCGGCAAAAAGGAGTGTGGTCAACATTTTCATGATATTGCCTCCGTATAATCTTTTGAGTCAGGTTTACGCTTGTTGTTTGCCGAACGGGCCGATGCTTTCGGGCGCGGGCGCGGCTTTCTGGATGCGCGGATGCGTTCGGGCTTCGATTGCAGGCTACGGTCGAGAATGAACCAACCTGCCAGGAGTAGAAGGAACCATCCGGCCAATCCAAATGCAATCAGGATCCACGACATTTCGCCCTCACACGCGATCGACACGTTTCGACACACAGGCTTCTCAGCGCTGCGGGGCCAAGATCTAAAAATGAACCTGAAACCTACCTTAAGAAGTCCTGAAAAAAGTTTAAGGCGCGGGGCGGGGCCTCCTCCGGTCGCGTCATCCTTTCGGTGAGCCTGAAACTTTCTTAAGGTAGGAAACATTGCGCGGTGTCGGGAGATGGGAGGAGAACGCAAGATCCAAACAGCGCGAGGCAATTATGTGGCTGCTTCTCATTGAAGATGAAATGCGTCTGGCCGATACGCTCAAGACCGGACTGGAAGAGGAGGGCTACCTGGTCGACGTGGCCTATAACGGCATCGACGGGGAGGCGTTGGCGCTGGCCAACGCGTACGATGCGCTGATCGTGGACTGGCGGCTGCCCGACCGCGACGGCAAAACCGTCATTGTGCATTTGCGGGCTGCCGGGCGGCAGTACCCTATCCTGATGCTTACCGCGCTCGGCGACCTCGAACATCGCGTAGCCGGCCTCGACGCGGGCGCGGACGATTATCTGGCCAAACCGTTCAAGTTCGAAGAGCTGTTGGCGCGGTTGCGCGCGTTGCTCCGGCGGCCGCCGCTCGTGGTGCAGGAACAGGTGGTGCGACTGGGCTCGCTCGAACTCGATACGCGGCGTCGGCAGGCCGTGTTGGACGGCGCCCCGATGGACCTCCGCCCCAAGGAATACGCCTTGCTCGAAGACCTCATGCGCCACCCCGATGAAGTGCTTTCCCGGACGGTTATCGCCGAGCGGGTGTGGGGAGATCCCTTCTACGTGACCGACAACGTGATCGACGTCACCATCTCCAGTCTCCGCCAGAAGCTGGCAAGCGCGCAGGCCGGCTTCAAGGGAAGGCCGGTGTTGCGGATCGAAACCGTGCGCGGCGTCGGCTATCGCCTGACGACCGTTTCGGCAACCTGAGACTACCGACAGACCCCATGAACGCTTCTCTCGTGTCTTCCCCGCTGCGCCTGTCCATCTCGACGCGGCTCACGTTGTGGTACGGCCTGACGCTGCTCGTGCTGATGAGCCTGTTCGCGCTCTACTGCTATTCGAACTTTCACCTGAGCCTGCACCGCGACTTCGACCGGCACCTGGAGCACGAGACGAACGAATTTCTCTCATACGTCAGGCTCGAAGGCGAGCGTCCTGCGCTGGCTTCCCTGGGCAACCTCCATTCGGTAGCCTATCAGACGGACGGGATATACGGCACGTTCATCCGACTTTTCTCGGCAGAAGGGGACGAACTGTATCGGAGTCCGAATTTCCAGGGGCATGATCCGCTTCCGGTCTCGCTCCCCGGGGCCCCGCGCGAGACCTCGAAAAGCATCATCTGGCAGGAGAAGCCGACGCGCGTTCGCTACGTGCCGCTGATCGGCGGGGACGGAGCGTTGAAAGGCTGGCTGGAGGTGGCGGGCTTCGAGTGGTCGCTGCACCAGGAGCTGTACCGGCTCGGACGCGCGCTCTTCGGAGGAATCGTGCTCAGCGTCCTGCTCGCCATCGCAGGAGGCTATCTGCTGGCGCGGCGGGCGCTCCGGCCCGTGGCGGCGCTCACGGGGGCGGCCAAAGAGATCCGGGCTACCGACCTCGGTGCGCGCCTGCCCGAAGACTTCGGCGTGCGCGATGAACTGTCCGATCTGGCAAGGACCTTCAACGGAATGATCGAGCGGATTGAAGCCTCTTTCAAGCGGGAGCGACGCTTCTCCTCCAACGCTGCGCACGAACTCCTGACTCCGCTCACCACCATGCGCAACAGCGTCGAGGTGGCGCTGCGGCGGGCGCGCGATGCGGAGACGTATCAGCGGACGCTCCGCACGGTCCTCATGGACGTGGAGGAGATGAGCGAGACGGTGCGGGGCCTGCTGCAACTCTCCCAGGCCGAACGCCTGGCGGAGATGCCCCGCGAGCCGGTGGAACTGTGCGAACTCAGCCGGGAGCACCTCCGGCGCTTCGAGGATCGGGCCGCCGAGAAGGCGATCCGGCTCGAGGTCTTCGCAGAAAAGGAATGTTTCGTCTCCGCCGACGCGGTGCGGATGGGCGAGGTGCTCGACAACCTGCTCGACAACGCGATCAAGTACACCCCGCCGGGCGGCTCGGTGTGCCTCGAAGTGGAGGGCGACGTCCGCGAGGTGCGGCTGCGCCTCACGGACACCGGCGTCGGCTTTCCTCCGGAACAGGCCGACCAACTCTTCGACCGCTTCTATCGCGCCGACACGTCCGAGGTTCAGGCGGAACGCGGCAGCGGCCTCGGGCTGGCCATCGTGCAGGCGATCGTAAGCGCCTACGGCGGGAGCATCACCGCGCGAAGCGAGGGACCGCGCCGGGGCAGCACGTTCGAAGTGCGCCTCCCGCGCCTCGACGAAGAGGAAGAGGCTTGACGCTCCGACGGCAAGGACAGCCCGGGCGCGAGCCGTCGGTCGAGCCCCTGTCGTCAGTCGAGTTCCTGCTCGGGCGCGTATTGAAAGACCTCCTCCAGCGGCGCCCCGAAGACGGCGGCGATGCGAAAAGCCAGCTCCAGCGACGGCGAGTATTTGGCCGCCTCGATGGCGTGAATCGTCTGGCGCGTCACCCCCGTTCGGTCGGCCAGTTCCTGCTGGGTCATCTCGCCGGCCAGGAAACGCATCTTCCGGATGTTGTTCCGGATCGGACATCGACCCATATCAGCCTCCCATTCGGTAGTAATAGAGCTGCGTCGCCGACCGGATGATCTGCGCCGGGAGAACGATCGCGAGCAGGGCGTGAACCGTCGCAAACGGGATCGCCAGGAACACACGCTCGCCCGCCGCCCGGCTGAGAACGTCGCTCACCCAGACGTTCCCAAGCAGGCTGACGAGCGCGACCATCACGAAGAAATAGGCATTTCGAAAGCCCTTCGCAGCAATGGTGTGGTCGCGTTCGTCCTTTTCCACCCCGCGCGCGCCGACGTACCGGCTGTGTTCCAGAACGATCTCGACGAGGAGGGCGATGCCGATCACCTTCAGGAAGAGTGCTTTCATCTCTCCGGCATATCCGCCGCCGCCCCCGGGTAGTTCAACGATCATCAGCACGTAATACCCCGGCAGGGCGACCGTCGAGAGAAAGGAGGTCCAGGCGTACAGTTCTTGCTTCGACATGGCTCAGTGGGGGGAGCGTTTGTCGGTTCGAGTCCGCTCTTCTTTATGAGATGTCAAAAATAAGTTACCTTGCGTCGAAAACAATCGACACGCGGAACCAATCGAATGCCGGCGCCCGGCCGCCAGAGGCACATGACCGCTTTGTCCTTTATGCCCGAACTTGCAGCCCGTCAGGCACAAAAGGAAGGTCGGGAGAGTTGAGACGCTATCTCGCAAAACCGGCGGCTCCTCAGGGCCGGAACCGCCCTCCATCCCGACGGCTGCGCAGGCAGTGAACCCATGAAGGCGCCGAACCCCATCGATCCGAACGAACCCCGCGCCCGTTCCCCGCAGTGGCGCGACTGGCGCCGGCAGATGCGCAACCGCGTCCACGACGAGGAGACGCTCGGCCGGTACGTCCGCCTCACCGACGACGAGCGCGCCGCCCTCGCCGCGACGAAGGGCGTCTTTCGGTGGAACATCACGCCGTACTATGCGGCCCTCATGGACCCCGACGACCCGGACTGCCCGATCCGGCGGCAGATGACCCCGCGCATGGACGAGGTGGCCCCGGACATCGTCGGCGTGGTCGATCCGCTCGAAGAGGTGGCCCACTCGCCCGTCAAGAACCTGATCCACAATTACCCCGACCGCGTGGCGTTCTGTGTGACGGCGGAATGCGCGATCTATTGCCGGTACTGCCTGCGCAAGCGCATGGTCGGCGACGCCGACTTCATGATGCGGAAGGCGGAGCTTCGGGAGGGGATCGACTACATCGCCGCCCACCCGGAGATCCGCGACGTGCTCCTCACCGGCGGCGACCCGCTCACGCACAACGACGCGCACCTCGACTGGCTGCTCGGCGCGCTTCGGGCGATCCCGCACGTCGAAGTGCTCCGCCTCGGCACGCGCTTGCCCGTGACGCTCCCGTATCGCATCACGCCGGAGCTGTGCGCCGTGCTCGAAAAGCATCATCCGGTGTGGGTGAACACGCATTTCAACCATCCGAAAGAGCTGACCGAGGACGCCGCCGAAGCCGTGGACCGGCTCCTCCGCGCGGGCGTGCCCGTGGGCAATCAGACCGTCCTGCTTCGCGGCATCAACGACGATGCCCCGACCATGAAGGCGCTGTGCGAGGGGCTCGTGCGGATGCGGGTGCGGCCGTATTATCTGTATCAGGCGCAGCTCATCGGCGGGACGGCCCACTTCCGCACGGCCATCGAGACGGGCATGGCGATCATGGAGGCGCTTCAGGGACGGACGACGGGCTTCGCCCTCCCGAAGTACGTCCTCGACACCCCGTTCGGCAAGGTCCCGATGACGCGCTCGTACGTGCTCGGGCGGGCGGGCGATCACGTGGTCATGAATACGCCGAGGGGCCGTCTGTGGGCCGAGCCGAACCCCGTGCCTCCCGGCGACGCGCCCGCCGTGACACTCCCGGCCATCGCGCTCCCCGAAGGCATCGCCACGATCCCCACCGGGGCGCGTGCGTTCGCTCCCGAGGCTGCCCCGGTGGGTCGATGAGGAGCCGGAGAAGACTGCGAAAAAACGTCTCGAATGGCCCGAAAACCCGGCCTTTTGGTTGACTTTCCTCGGGTGCGACGGTAGATTGACAGCATCTCTTGAAGACGATAGTCTTTCCGTTTTGCCCGCTCTTTCCACGGCCCGCGCGATTAGCCGAATGATTCGAGTCCTGACTTCTCTCCTGGCCGTTGTGGCCGCCGTCCTCGCACTCGTTCTGAAACAGCCGCTGCTGTTGGCCGTTGCCGGGGTGATGGTCGTGATCTCGCTGATCTCGTTGATCGTCTTTCTCCGGCGGCGGCGCCGTCGGCAGGCGATCGAACGGTACGTGCGCACGCCCGAGCCGCAGGATGACCTGCGCGCGCTCGGCATTCTGGAGATTCGTCCGAAAGGTGAGGCCGCGCCCGCCCGCGCGGATCTGCCCGTGCCGGCGGAACGTGCGGCGACGGCGCCCGGCAAGGCGCGTGCAGCGGTTTCCTCGACCGAAGCTGAGACGCGCGTCGAAGCCGAGTCGTCGGGCGGCGGCGAGACGGAGGAGCCGGCGGCGGAAGGCGATCTGATGAGCAATGGGGGTGACGATATGTTGATACGGGTGCGGGAACGCGACCCGGCGGCGCATGTCTCCGTCGAGGCGGTGGCCGACGGCTACGACGAGGGGGCGCTTGCCCCGGCCCTCCGCTCGTTGCGCTCGGCGCTGGGGGCGCACACGGTGTGTCTGCTCCGGAAGGAGGAGATCGCCATGCGGTATCATCTCATCGGCGTCGTGAGCCGGAGCAGCTATGCGCGGAGCCACGGCAGCTTCACCGCGCGCGCGCCGCTGATGACGGCGGACATGGTGGAGGCGCCGATGACGGTGCGGAACGTGCACGAAACGGATCTGCCCGCGAAGAGCCTCGGCTATTATTGTGAACCCATTGCCGTGCGGCGCGTGGCCCTGGCCCCCGTGGCGTGCGAGCCTTCGCACGGTCTGTGCTTCCTCCTGGCCGACGCAAAGCGCGAAGATGCCTTCGAGACGCCGCGCGACGAGGCGGTGATGACCCGCTTCGCCGGCGTCTTCGGCGTCCTGCTCGACGGGAGCGCCGCCGAGGCCGAGGCCTTCACCGCGGCGGAGCCTGTGCGCCCGCGCCGGGAGATCGTCGCCGAGGAGATGACGCAGGCCCGCGCCGAAGGCCGACCCCTCGCACTCGCGCTCGCCTACCTCGACGTCTCCACCGGCGCCGAGACGGGCGATGCCGCCGCCGAGGAGGCCCTCCACGCCCGGCTGCACGAAGCCGTTCCCGACGCCCGCATCGAGCGCTTCGGCGAACGGACGTACGGCGTCTTCTACCGCGAGCCCCTCGCCGACATCGAGGCGTGGGCGCTCGGCCTGCAGGCCCGGCTCGACGATGCCTCGCTCCCGGGCGACGTGTTCGTGGGCGTGACCCTGCTCCAGGAGCGGCACGAGACACCGGACGATTTCAAGGCCGAGGCTACGGCGGCTCTGTACGAAGCCTATGAGACCGGCGCATGCACCATCATCGAATCCTGACCCGCTCCCTCATCTCCCCGCGACCATGACGCTCGGAAAAGTTGTCGGCACCGTCTGGGCCACGCGCAAAGACGAACAGCTCATCGGCATGAAGCTGCAGATCGTGCAACAGGTCGGGCTCGACCTGGCGCTCAAGGACAGCTTCGTCGTCGCCGTGGACAGCGTCGGCGCGGGGGTGGGCGAGATCGTGCTCTATGCCACGGGATCGAGCGCGCGGCAGACCGAACTGACGCGAAACAAGCCCGTCGACGCCGTCATTACGGCCATCGTCGACAAGCTCGACGTGTCCGAGACGCCGGCGCTCACCGAAGCCGTGGAAGCATGAACCTCGCTCGTGTGATCGGCAACGTGTGGGCGACGCGGAAGTACCCCACGCTCAAAGGACGGCGCATGCTCTTCGCGCAGCCGCTCACGTTCGGCGGCGCGGAAGCGGGCGAGCCGATCGTCATGCTCGACACCGTCGATGCCGGCGTAGGCGATGTGGTGATCTACGTCTCCTCGACCGAAGCCGCCGTCCCTTTCCGCCCGAACCTCACGCCCACCGACGCGACCATCGTCGGCATCGTCGAGCGCGTGGATCATCTGGGCACGACGTGGCGCACGACGCCCGAAGACGACGAGGCGGCGGGGTGAGCCGCGCCGGTTAGGACTCGGCGATGAGGGGGACGAAGCGGAAGCCGTCGGTCTCGCGGCGCTCGTACTCGTCTTCGCCTTTCCGGATGATGAGGGTCATCGTCTGACCCTGAGGACCGCCGATAGGGATGACGAGGCGTCCGCCCCGGTGCTCCGCGTCGGGGATGCGAAGCTGCCGCAGGAGCGGGTCGGGCGCCTCGGTCGCACCGGCGGTGACCACGATGCCGTCGTACGGGGCAAAGGCGGGCCACCCGAGCGATCCGTCGCCCCAGTGGAGGCGGACGCGGTAGCCGAGGCGCTTGAGCAGGCGCCGGGTGCGGTCGAGGAGCGGCTTGAGGCGTTCGACGGAATAGACCTCGGCCCCCATCTCACACAGCACGGCGGCCTGATATCCGCTTCCGGTGCCGATCTCGAGGATCTTGTCCCCTTTGCGCACGTCGAGGAGCATCGTCTGATACGCCACCGTGAAGGGTTGCGAGATGGTCTGGTTCAGCCCGATGGGGAGGGCTTCGTCGAGGTAGGCGCGTTCGAGGAAGCCCGGATCTACGAAGAGGTGACGGGGCACTTTGCCGATGGCGGCAAGCACCCGCTCGTCCGTGATGCCCTTGCGGCGCAGTTCTTCGACCAGGCGCTCGCGTCGGCGCTGGAATTTCCAGTCGTCTGACCGGGGAGAGGGGGGCTCCATGCTTCGATGCTTCGGCTGGTGAGGGCTGTCGCGGGCGCGCCGGAGGCGTCAGGCCTCGACGGCGGCGACGCGCTCGGGTTCGGCGGCGGCCTGCGGCGAGAGGGCTTCCGTAAGATACGTACGCAGCTCGTTGGCCGTGAGGTTCGTGATCAACTCGCCTCGCTCCGAGACGGAAATATTGCCCGTCTCTTCGGAGACGACCACGACGAAGGCGTCCGTCTGCTCCGTCAGCCCGACGGCGGCGCGGTGGCGCAGGCCGAGCTTCGGGCTGAGCGACATGCTCGTCGAGACGGGCAGGATGCATCGCGCCGCTTCGATGTGGTGGTTGCGGATGATGACCGCACCGTCGTGGAGCGGGTTCTGGGCAAAGAAAATCGTGATGAGCAGGTCCTTGCTCACGCGCGCCCGCAGCTCCTCGCCCGTCTCAATGTAGTTCCGCAACCCGGTCGTCCGCTCGAAAGCGATCAGCGCGCCGATGCGCTGCTTGCTCATCTCCTGCACGGCGCCGACGACCTCGTTCACCATCGCCTCCTGCGCCGGAGAACGCACGAAACGCCGAATCAGCGGGTTCTGTCCCAGCAAAAGCAACACACGACGGATCTCGGGCTGGAAAAGGATGATCAGGGCCAGCACGAACACGTCGCTGATCGAGCCGAAGATGGCCCGGAGGATGGTCATGTTGGCCGCCGTCACGAAAATCTGGATGAGGTAGAGCGCCAGAATGCCGAAGAAGATCTGCACGGCTATCGTGCCGCGCATGAGGAGATAGAGCTTGTACAGAAGGTAGGATACGAGGGCGACCTCCAGGAGGTCTACAAGGCGTATCGGTATGACCCACTGATAGATCGTCAAGGCGAAGGAATTTCGTTGAAGGGTGAGGTGGTCGTACGGTAAGGTAACCTTTGACGAATGCCATGCAAAGCGCGTTCCGGCGAAAGCTGTGTGAGAATGGGGTTCGTGTGAGGGCCGGGGGTGTGGGGGGACAGACCGGGAAGACAGGTAACGGATCAGACCGGGCACATGGGTAACACCGATCTGTGTGTGAAGCTTGTTTTCTCGCTCGTCATAGCGGCGACAGGGGCGCCGACGCGACCGCAGAGCGCCTATCCCTGCATCGTGGCGGCGAGCAGGCGGAGCATCTCCACGGTGGGGCGGACGTCGTGCGTGCGCACGAGCGTGGCCCCCCGCATCACGGCTGCGGCCGTCGCGCCGAGGCTGCCGAAGAGGCGCGCCTCGACCGGGGCGGGCGCGTCCGCACCGCCGAGGATCGCGCCGATGGTGCTCTTCCGCGAGACGCCCACGAGCACCGGACGCCCCAGCCCGAGGAACACGTCGGCGGCGCGCAGGAGCTTCAGGTTCTCGGCAGGCGTCTTCCCGAAGCCGAAGCCCGGGTCGACGATCACGTGCCGGACGCCCGCCGACTCCGCCCGCTCGACCGAGGCGCGGAGTGAGGCGGCGACTTCCGCCGTAACGTCGGCGTACGAATGCGCGTGCGGCATCGCGCCGGGCTTGCCGAGGGCGTGCATGACGACGAGCGGCGCGCCGAAAGCCGCCGCGACTTCCGCCGTCTCGGGGAAATACCGGAGTCCGGTGATGTCGTTCACGAGGTGCGCCCCGGCTTCGAGCGCCGCCCGCGCCACCGCCGGGTGATACGTGTCGATGGAAAGGATCGCCCCGGGAAATCGGGATGCCACGGCCTCGACCACCGGGACCACGCGCGCCGCCTCTTCCTCGGGCGTGAGCACCCGCGCGCCCTCGCCGTACACCTTCCCCCGGGGCCGCGACGACGCCCCGCCCACGTCGATGATCGCCGCGCCCTCTTCGAGCATGGCCTCGACGCGCCGGAGCGCGGCGTCCGTCTCCATGAAAAGGCCGCCGTCGGAGAAAGAGTCCGGCGTGACGTTGAGGATGCCCATCACGTGCGCGCCCTGGGGCAGGCCCGGACGGCAGTCGAGCGGGCGGCCCCGGCAGTCGAGGACGAAACGCTCGGGGGGGAAGGGGGAGGGCTCGGGCATGAGGCGGGAGGGATGGGGGCTCAATGCCGGCCGACTTCGGGCGCCCGACCGAGCGCCGGGGCGAGCGGCGGTCCGACGGGGCGTGTGTTCGTATAGTCGAGTCCGAGGAGCGCGGCCACCGTCGCGGCCACCTGATGCTGGAAATACGGTCCTTCGTCGGCGACCTCTCCGCGCGGAGGCGTATCCGGGCCGAGGACGGCGAGCCAGATGTGCTCGGCGCCCGCGACGTCGCTCCCGTGCGAGGTCCATGCCTCGCCGTCGCCGCGTCCGTGGTCGGTGGTGACCACGAGCGTGGTGCGCCCCCGGTACGGCTCATGCGCCTGCGCCCACGCCCACAGCCCGGCGAGGAACGCATCCGTGCGATGCGCCGCCGCGAGATAGGCGTCATACTTCCCGTCGTGCGCGAAGTCGTCCGTCTCTCCATAGGCGATGTACAAAAGGCGCGGATGGCGCTTTTTCAGGTATTCGAACGCATAATGATGGGTGAAGGCGTCGAGGCGGACGGTGCGCCAGGGGCTCGGGACCTCGCGTTGAAGTTCGTTGAGGAAACGCTCGCGCTCGGTCAGGTCGTCGCCCGTTGCGGGGCGGAAGCCGGCGTTGACGGGGATGCCGCTCCGCATCTCGTTGATGATGTACGGAAAGACGTCCCACGAGCCGAAGGCCGCCACACGGCCTTCGAAATCCGGATGGCGATTCACGTATTCGAGCACCGTCACGTTCGGGTTCGGGACTTTGTCGTTGCTGTCGATGCGCGCGTCGTCGGCGAAGCCGGTGAGGATCTCGTTGTATCCGGGATAGGAAAACCGGTGTCCGTTCGTGACCTCGACCGCGCTCCCGAGGCGGCGGTTGCCGTAGAGTTGTCCTTCCCGCGCCACGACGGACCAGAAAAACGGCAGGAGCGCCTCGCGCCGGGTCTTTGCATCGTCCGCTCCGAAGCGTTCGGCGAGCGCCTCCGGGTCCTCGACGAAGCGATCGTCGCGGAGCAGAGCCGGGTCTGCGCCCGAGAAGAGTTCCTGCCATCGAAGGCCGTCGAGGGTGACGAGGAAGACGTATCGGGTGGCGAGGGTGTCGGCGGGGGCGGGGTGGGGAGCGCTCGCCCGGGCGAACGAGGCGGTCGTGATCGCGAGCGCGAAGACGAGGAGGAGGGGGCTGAATCGGCGCATGGCAAAGGGGCGTGCGGAAAGGAAGAGGGGATCGCTCCATTCTTCTTTCCCCCGACGCGCAGGTTCCCCGAAAGGGGAGCGGCAGGCCCGAAACGGCGTGAGGGAAGCCCCCGCAGAAGGACACCGGAACGTCATCACAGGCGACGGCTTGCCTCTGTGCCCGGAAAAGCCGGAAATTCACGGGTCGCGCGCGAGCGGTTGACCCGACGCCATGCCGCGCGCCTTTCCATGCAACCCATAGCCGAAAAGAGAGGCCTTCCTCATGTTTGACTTCATTACCGAAGAACACGAGTTGATCCAGAAGATGGCGCGCGAGTTTGCGCGGAACGAGATCGCGCCCATTGCCGCGGAGCACGACCGGACGGGCGCTTTCCCGATCGAGACGGTGCGGAAGATGGGGGAACTGGGCTTCATGGGCATCGAGGTGCCGGAGGAATACGGGGGAGCGGGGATGGATTCGCTCGCGTACGTGCTGGCGATGGTGGAGATCTCGAAGGTATGCGCCAGCCACGGCGTCATCATGTCCGTGAACAACTCCCTCTTCGGCGACGCCGTGAACCATTTCGGCTCCGACGAGCAGAAGCGGAAGTACCTCGCGCCCGTGGCGCGCGGCGAGAAGATCGGGGCGTACAGCCTCACCGAGCCGATGAGCGGCAGCGACGCCGGCACGATGCGCACCCGCGCCGTGCTCGACGAGGCCGGCGCCCACTACGTCATCGACGGGCTCAAGTCATGGGTCACTTCGGCGCCGGTGGCGGACACCATCGTGCTCTTTGCCATGACGGCTCCGGAGAAGAAGCACCGGGGCATCACGGCGTTCCTCATCGAGACGGACCGGCCCGGTTTCAAGCGCGGGCGGACGGAGCCGAAGCTCGGCATCCGGGCCAGCGCGACGAGCGAGATCGTCTTCGAGGGATACGAGTGTCCCGTGGAGAACCGGCTCGGGGAAGAAGGGCAGGGCTTCAAGATCGCCATGCGCGTGCTCGACGCCGGGCGCATCGGCATCGCCGCGCAGGCGCTCGGCATCGCCGAGGCGGCCTTCGAGGCCAGCGTAGACTATGCCCGCGAGCGGGAGGCCTTCGGCCGGAAAATCGGGCAGTTTCAGATGATCCAGCAAAAACTCGCCGACATGAAGGTCAAGGTCGACGCCGCCCGGTTGCTGACCTATCAGGCGGCGCTCGCCAAGCGGGAGGCGCTCGAGACCGGCGGGCGCTTCACGATGGAGTCGAGCGTGGCCAAGCTCTTTGCCAGCGAAGCCGCCATGTGGGTGACCACGCAGGCGATCCAGCTCCATGGCGGCATCGGGTACAGCAAGGAACTGCCCCTCGAACGCTATTTCCGCGACGCGAAGATCACCGAGATCTACGAGGGCACGAGCGAGATCCAGCGCCTCGTCATCGCGCGCATGCTGACGGGACTCCGGTGAGTGGGCTCCCTTCGCTCGCCGTCATGGGCTCGTGTTCGCTCGCCGTCAAGGTCATACCCCCACACCCCCATACACAATTCGCATCGCGGGACGGGTAACTTCCCGTTTTCGCCCGGAGCTTAAAAATGATCTGCCGCCCGGGCGCAGGTCGGCGCGAGATTTCTTCTTTTGGACGTTAATGATCATGTCTCCCGGGAGCGTCGTCGCACCGATGCGGACGGCCTTCTCCCGGGGGTCCTTTTGCGATGAAAAACCTCCTGGCTTCGGCGATGCGCGCGCTCCCGGTCGGGCCGTTGCGCACGATAGATCGGTTTGCGGCGACGCCGATGGAGACGCAAGAGACCCTGTTGCGGGATTTGCTGCGACGGGCGGCGCACACGGAATGGGGGCGACGCTTCGGGTTCGACGAAGGGGCGCGGGCCTCCGACGTCGTGGAAACGTATCAGGCGCGTGTGCCGCTGCATACGTACGAGGCGTTCCGGAACGATGTGGCGCGCCTCCGCAAGGGGACGCCCGACGTCGTCTGGCCGGGTGTCTTTCGACATTTTGCCGTGTCGAGCGGGACGGCTTCGGCAGGCAAAATCATCCCCGTCAGCGAGGAGATGCTCGTCAAAAATCGTCGGTTCAGTATGGGCTCGGCGTTTCAATACCTGGCCGAGAGCGGGAACCCGCGTTTCTGGCTGGGCAAGTTTTTGAGTGTGCCGGGGCGCATCGAAGACGACCCGGAGCATCCCGGGACGCTCATCGGCGAGGTGAGCGGCCTGCAGGCCGAGTTCGCGCCCGCCTTCGTGCGCCGTTTCTATCAGGCGGTTCCGAACGAGGTGTTGTATCTGCCGAACTGGGAAGACAAGCTCGCCGCCATCGTCGACCGGACGGTGGACGCGGACGTGCGCGCCGTTGCGATGGTGCCCTCGTGGGCGCTCGTGCTCTTTCAAATGGTGATCGAACGGCACAACCGGAAGCGCGGGAGGCGTGCGCGGACGCTCGGCGAGGTGTGGCCGAACCTGCAGGTGTTCTTCTCGGGCGGCGTTGCGCTGCGCTCGTACCGGCATCTGCTGGAAACGCTGATCGGTCGGCCGGAGGTGCACTTCTGGGAGCACTACGGCGCTTCCGAAGGCTTCTTTGCGCACCAGTCGACGCTCGAGGACGAGGCGATGATGCTTCACCTCGACAACGGCGTTTTCTACGAGTTCGTGCGCATGGAGGAGCGGGCGGCGGACGCTCCGCGCCGGCACACCGTGGCCGACGTGGAGACCGGTGTGCGTTATGCGCTCTACGTGACTACGTGCAGCGGGCTCTGGGCCTACGACGTGGGCGACGTGGTGCGCTTCACGCAGCTCGACCCGCCGAAGATCGTGGTGACCGGGCGCACGAGCGAGATGCTCGACCGGTACGGCGAAGCGGTTTTCGGCGAAGAGGCCCGCGACGCGCTTCGGCACGCGTGCGCGCAGACCGGAGCGCAGGTGCGCGATTTCCACGTCGCTCCCCGTCTCGCCGCCCTCGACCGGCTGCCGGCTCACGAATGGCTCGTCGAGTTCGAGGCCGCGCCCGCTTCGCTGGAGCCGTTCGCAGAGGCCGTAGACGTCTATTTGCAACGGGTCAACCGGCATTATCGGATCCGCCGGGAAGCGCGCGTCTTCGATCCGCCGCAGATCGTTCCGTTGCCTTCGGGCGTCTTTTTCGAATGGTTGAAAAGGAGCCGGAAACGCGTGGGCGCGCAGAGCAAAGTGCCCCGCATGAGCGAGGAACGCGACGTAGCCGAAAGCGTTCTTGCCCTGGTCGGAAACAATAAATAGGAGTTTCTCATAAGCTTGCTGGAAATATTGAATTGGCGGGAACAACGGGCCGAACGGGCGCGTGCACGAACGCCAATTTCTGACGCCCGACACTCCGGCTAAAAGGCATGTTCGGGCCGGCCGTATCCAGATCAGGAAACAGCGAGGAGCGCCTCGACGAAGAAGACTGCTACAAACAACCAAACCGCCGAAGGTCTATGTATGTCCCCCGCCAGCAACGGATGCTGGATCAGTATCTCCAGGAGATCGGTCAGATCCCTTTGCTGACTCCTGACGAGGAAGTCGAACTGGCACGCCGGATCAAGCAGGGCGATCAGGATGCGTTGCACCGGCTCACGCGCGCCAACCTCCGTTTCGTGGTATCAGTCGCGAAGAAGTATCAGGGCCAGGGGCTGACGCTCGCCGACCTGATCAACGAGGGCAATTATGGGCTGATCAAGGCGGCGCAGCGGTTCGATGAGACGCGCGGCTTCAAGTTCATCTCCTACGCGGTCTGGTGGATTCGTCAGGCCATCCTGCAGGCGCTGGCCGAGCAGAGCCGCGTCGTGCGCCTGCCGCTCAACCGCATCGGCACCATCTCGAAGATCCGCAAGACGAGCGCCAAGCTGGCGCAGACCCACGAGCGGCAGCCGAACATCGAGGAGCTGGCGAAGGAACTCGACGTAGACGTGGAGAAGGTGCGTGAGGCCATGCAGCACACGGGCCGTCACCTCTCGATGGACGCGCCGTTCAACGAGGACGACGACAACAGCCTCCTCGACGTGCTGCCCAACGACGAGAACACCTCGCCCGATGAGACGCTCATGGACGAGTCGCTCAAGATCGACATCGAGCGGGCCCTGAGCATGCTCCACCCGCGCGAGGCGGAAATCACGCGGCTTTATTTTGGCATCGGCCGAGAACATCCGCTCACGCTCGAAGAGATCGGACAGCGTTTCGGCCTGACCCGCGAGCGCGTGCGTCAGATCAAGGAAAAGGCGCTCCGCAAGCTCCGCCAGAAGCATCGCCGCGAAGAATTGCAGATGCACATCGGCTGAGCTTTTTTCATGCTTCCGGTTTTTCAAGAGCGTCTCCGTTTTCGGGGGCGCTCTTTTTTTTGAGAGTTGACGCGAGCCGCAGGGGAGCCGTTGACACGAGCCGCAGGGGAGCCGATGACACGAGCCGCAGGGGAGCCGATGACGCCTACCCCTTGACCAGCTTTCGCAGGTCCCGGACGGCGCGGTCGAGCCCCACGAGCACGGCGCGGGCGATGACGGCGAAGCCGATGGACACCTCGGAGACGTGCGGGACGAGGCGCCGGAACAGCGGGTAGTTCGCGTAGTCGAGGCCGTGCCCGGCGTGAACGCTCAGCCCGAGCGTGTGCGCCTGCCGGGCGGCTGCGGCCAGGCGCTCGCCGACGGCGGCGCGGGTTTCCGGCGTCGGCGCGTTGGCGAAGTCGCCCGTGTGCAGCTCGATGGCATTGGCGCCCACCTCCCGCGAGGCTTCGATCTGATCGGGCTCGGGGTCGACGAAGAGCGCCACCTCCCGGATGCCCGCGTCGAAGAGGCGCGGGATCGTCTCGCGCAGCCGCGCCCGATGCCCGACCACGTCGAGGCCGCCTTCGGTGGTGACCTCCTCGCGCCGTTCGGGAACGAGCGTGGCGAGGTCGGGCCGCGTCTCACAGCAAATCTGCACGATCTCCGTATTCGTGGAGAGTTCGAAATCGAGTTTGCCGCGCACGGTCTCCCGGAGCAGGCGCACGTCTCGGTCGGTGATGTGCCGGCGGTCTTCCCGGAGGTGGAAGACGATGCCGTCCGCGCCGGCAAGTTCGCACAGAACCGCCGCCTGGACCGGATCAGGGAAGCTTTCCCGGCGCGCGTTGCGGAGGGTGGCTACGTGGTCGATGTTGATCAGCAGGTCGGTCACGAAGAATCGGAAAGCTTGGAAGCAACTATTGACGAACGCGATAGTCTAGAAAAAGGCGCGCCGGAAAGCAACCCGCCGGTTCGCCGGGTTCGGAGCGGCGCGCGGCGCGCGGTTGCATTTCGGGAAGGCGACCTGTATTTTCCCGCGTTCCGTTCGGACCCCTTCTTCCCCTTCGAGCGGACTTCCCGCCATCTTTTTTGCACAAACCATATCGGAGCACGACGCATAATGGGCCAGCGTTTCCGAGTTGCCCTCCAGATCGTTCTGGGCATTGTCATCGTCATACTTGCCTACTATCTCTACGTCTCCATCACCGAGCCGTACAAGGTGATTGAACGGCAGAAGGAATTGACGCGTCTGACGCGCGAACGAATGGATGACGTGCGCACGGCGCTGGTGCTCTATGAGCGCGACAAGGATCGTTTTCCGCTTACGCTCGACTCGCTCGTGATGTATGTCAAGACGGACTCCGTGTTCATGCTCCATGCCGACAGCATTTTCGGCGGTCCGGTCAACCCGGACTCGCTCCCGTACTCGCCGCGCACCGGCAAGCCTTTCGAGTATGCGGTGAACGATACGGCCAAGGTGAAGATTTATCTGCTCAAGGACCCCGATTCCGACGATCAGATCGGCTCGCTGATCCCCGACGTCACCCTGCTCAATGCCGCCAATTGGGAGTGAGCGTTGACCGCCACGGCCTGTCCGCCGGGGATGTGAGGTCGGCCCCGTTCCGGAGGGCTTGAGGGGACCCGGCTCCGGCCCAGAATCCCACGATCATTCGCAGCGATCATTCGCAGTGGCGTATGGATGCACAGGCACGAGCAGGCATCGATCTCTATGGTAGCGTCATGCGTTATGCCGAAGTAGAGCAGATCGACGGACGCTACCGTCTCCTTCGGCTGGGCAGTTGCGACTTCGAATTCGACGTGGCCCACGAGGTGTTCGAGCGCCGGGATCCGGCGCATCTCGAGACGGTCTCCGAAGCCATCGGCGACGTGTTCAGCGGCTCGGTTGCTTCCGAAGTGCGCGTGGTGGCGCATCCACCGGAGGGGTTGGCGTTTTTTTCTCCGGTGGCCGCCGGGACGCCCGCGCCGGCGACGGAGACGCAGCTTCGCCGCGAGGCGGCGCTGCTGACCGAAGGCGGCCGCTTCGGCGGCGTGCACCTCACCTCCGACGTCGCCTGTGAGGCGACCCTGGCGGACGGAGCGGCGGTGACGTGGCATCAGGTCCTGGCCGTGCCCCGGGTCATCCATACCCGCTTCGAGCGGGTCCTGCGTGTGCTCCCGGCCCATGCCTTCCGCCTCATGACGAGCATGCACGGGGTGGCGAACACGCTCAATCGCCTCGTTTCCAAAGGCCTCGCCCCGCCCGAAGACGCTCCGTATACCCTGTCGCTGGGCTGGTATCCCACCCACGTCGAGGGCCTGATCACGCGGCAGGGACAGTGGCGGTTCAGCCAGCCTTTCGACCCCGGCGCTCCCGCCGACGCCGCATACTTCACGCTCGCGCTGCTCGATCACCTCGGCCTGACGCCGTCGGACGTCGGTCGGGTGTTCTTCTACGGCGTCGAACTCAAGGTGGGAGCCTTCGAACTGTTCGAGAAGCTCTTCGAAAGCATGCCGGTGAAACTCAACGCCATCCCCGTCGTGGACCTCGACCCGAGCAGCCTGTCCTCGGAGTTCGACGTCGAAGCGTATGCGCCGTGCATCGGCGTCACGCTCTGAGACGCTCGGTTCACGCGGCGCCCGGGGGAAACCGTCCGGGGGCGTAGCGGGTTGAGAGACGCGTCTATCGGAACCATAACCTCCTCTTCCCATGCGCATCATCAGCGGACGCCTGCGTCGGAGAAGCCTGCATGCCCCCCGCGGCCACCTGACCCGCCCCACGACCGATCGCACGCGGGAGTCGCTCTTCAGCCTCATCGAGAGCCGTATGTCGCTCGAAGGGGCCGACGTGCTCGATCTCTTCGCGGGCACGGGCGCGCTCGGTTTCGAGGCCGTCAGCCGGGGGGCGCATGCGGTCACGTTCGTGGAAAAGGACGGACGCGTGCTCAAATACACCCGACGCAATGCCGCCGAACTCGGGGTGGAGGAGTATTGCGTCTTCTTTCGTGCCGACGCCGTCCTGTACCTCGAGCGGTATCACGGCCCGCCTTTCGACCTGATCCTCGCCGATCCGCCGTATGATCTCCCCGCCCTCCCGCGCCTGCCTGATCTGGCCCTCCGGAGCCTGAAGCCGGGCTGTCTGTTCGTCCTCGAACACGACCGGCGTCACCGCTTCGAGGCGCATCCCTCGCTCGAAACGACCCGTTCGTACGGCCGCACCATCGTCTCCGTCTTCCGGAAAGAGGAAGCCCCCGCCGCCGAAGGGGACGCCGCCGAAGGAGACGCCGCCGAAGGAGACGCCGCCGAAGGGGACGCCGCAGAAGGCGCCGGCGGCTCAGGACCTGAAGCCCGCACATCGCCATGACCCTCGCGCTCTATCCCGGCACTTTCGATCCGTTCACGAACGGACACCTCGACGTTCTCGAACGGGCCTGTCGGCTGTTTGACCGGGTGGAGGTGACCGTGGCCGTCAACGTGGGCAAGACGCCGCTCTTCACACTCGAAGAACGCTGCGATCTCATCCGCCGGTGCGCCGCCCATCTGCCGGGCGTGACCGTGGCGACGTTCGAGGGGTTGCTCATGGACTATGCGCGGGCGCGTGGGGCGACGGCGCAGGTGCGCGGGCTCCGGCAGGTGAGCGACTTCGACTATGAGTACCGCATGCTCTTCGCCAACCGTCGCCTGCATCCGGGGCTCGAAACGGTCTTCCTCATGCCCTCCGAGGCGCACGCGCTCATCCACGCCTCGCTCGTCCGTGAGATCCACCGGTGGGGCGGAGACGTGTCGTCGTTCGTGCCGCCTCCGGTGCTCGAAGCGCTCCGGGCAAAACGGAAGTGACTCGGCCGACCGGGCCGACTCTCGCGGCTTCGTTCCCTCTCAAACTCCCCGGAATCTTCCCGGGGAGCAGTTCCGGGTTTCGGAGCGCGGGCGTAACTTTTTAGCCGCGTACATCAACCCTTGAGCTTCGAACGTATGACCGTATCCGAACCGACTTTCAACCCGAACGTGGCGGCGATGAAGCCGTCGGCCACGCTGGCGATGACGGCGCGCGCCAAAGAGCGCATCCGGGCGGGTTTCCCCGTCGTCAGCCTGAGCGCGGGCGAGCCCGACTTCGACACGCCGGCGCCCATCGCCGACGCCGCCGTGGCGGCGATCCGGGAGGGCTTCACCCACTATACGATGAATGCCGGGATGCCGGAGCTTCGGGAAGCCATCTGTGAGAAGCTCGCGCGCGACAACGACCTCGCGTACACGCCCGATCAGATCCTGTGCTCGAACGGCGCAAAACAGTCGCTCGCGCTCACCATTGCGGTGCTCGCTCGTCCCGGGGACGAGGTGCTCATCCCCGCGCCGTACTGGGTGAGCTATCCCGAGATGACCCGTTTTGCCGGAGCCGAGCCGGTCATCGTGCCCGCGACGGTCGAGAACGACTATCGCCTCACCCCGGAAACCCTCGAAGCCGCCCTGACCGAGCGTACGCGGATGCTCGTCCTGTGCTCGCCCTCGAACCCGACCGGATCGGTCTATTCGCCGTCGGAGCTCGAAGCGCTCGCCGGGGTGCTTCGACGACACCCGCAGGTCTACGTCCTCTCCGACGAGATCTACGAGTACATCGTCTATGACGCCGAGCACGTCTCTTTCGCGTCGCTTCCGGGGATGAAGGAGCGGACGATCACGATCAACGGTTTCTCGAAGGGCTATGCGATGACGGGGTGGCGGCTGGGCTATCTGGCGGCGGAGACGGCGATCACGAAGGCTGCCGCGAAGGTGCAGAGCCAGTTCACCTCCGCGCCGTGCAGCATCACGCAGAAAGCGGGCGTGGCCGCCCTCGCCATGGACATGGAGCCGATCCGGGCGATGGTGGCCGCCTTCCGCGCGCGCCGCGACTACGTGCTCGAGCGCCTCGCCGCCCTCGAGGGGGTGCGCTGCCCGAAGCCGGAAGGGGCGTTCTACGTGTTCCCCGAGGTGGCGGACTATTTCGGGCGAAAGACGCCGGAGGGAAAGACCATCGAAGGGAGTGAAGACCTGTGCTTCTACCTTCTCGAAGCCCACGACGTGGCGCTCGTGCCCGGCCATGCCTTCGGCGCGCCCGGCGGCGTGCGCCTCTCCTATGCCGCCTCGATGGAGGACCTCGAAAAGGCCATGGACCGCATCGAGGCAGGGCTGTCGGCGCTCCGCTGAGAGGCGTTTTTCCGGGGCGGAAGGTTATGAATCGGGCCGGTTGTGTGTTTAGGGGACGAGGACGCCGAGGCGTCCGCACCGTATCACGTTTTCCCGAAGCGCCATGTCCAACGAAGCCCTTCCCTCCATCATGCCGGCGGGTGAGCCGGAGATCCGGTATCACGCGCCCATCCATCAATGGGACGAGGCGGATCGTCCCCGGGAGAAGCTCATCGCGCGCGGTCCCGCCGCTCTCACCGACGCCGAGTTGATCGCGCTCATCTTCGGCACGGGCACGCATACGAAGGACGGCCCGGTCTCCGCCGTGCAACTCGGGCGGGCGCTCCTTCAGGCGTATCCTTCGCTCCACAACCTCTCGAAGCGTGAGATGAAGGAGATGACGCGCGTGAGGGGGGTGGGACGGGCGAAAGCGGTGAAGCTCATGGCCGCGTTCGAAATCGGGCGGCGGGTGGAGTCGCAGCGTGGCGGCGAGCGGGTGCAGGTGCGCACGCCCGAAGACGTGGCCGCCGTCTATGGACCGCTCATGCGCGACCTCAAGCGCGAGGTGTTCAAGATCGTCCTTCTGAACACGGCCAACTATATCATCGGCGACGAGACGGTGAGCGAGGGCGGGCTGGCAGCGAGCATCGTCGAGCCGAGGGGCGTCTTCCGACGGGCCATCCTCGAGAACGCCGCCGCCGTCATCTGTCTCCACAACCACCCGTCGGGCAACCCGGAGCCGAGCCGCGAGGACATCCGCATCACGCGGCAACTCGTCGAGGCGGGGAAGCTCATGGGCATTCCCGTGCACGACCATCTCATCATCGCCGGAGCCGGATACACCTCGCTCGCCGAGCGCGGGTTGATGTGATCTCAGAGCGAGAGCCGGACGATGACGGGGCGGTGGTCGGAGAGCGCGAAGGCGGGGACGTGCGCCGAGAGGATGCGCCACTGCGGGCCGACGAAGACATAGTCGATGCGGAAGAGCGGACGGCGGGCATGGTAGGTCGCGCCCCATCCCCGGCCCGCGTGTGCGAAGGCGTCCCGGAGTCCCGTGGCGAGGCGGCGATAGGCCCACTCGTGGGGGGTGGCGTTGAGGTCGCCGCAGAGGAGGAAGGGGAGCGTTTCGGCGTCGAGGCGTGTGCGGAGGCGGTCCGCCTGATCGGCTCGGGAGCAGACGTCTTCCCGGAGGCGACGGAGCTGCCCGCGCCAGGCGAAGGGCGCACCCCCACGCCGCCGCCACGGCCGGGCGAAGGTGAACGAGCGGAGGTGCGCGTCGTACACGACGAACTCGCGCCCGTCCCACCGCACCCGCGCCCGTGTGACGCCGCCGCCCTCCCCGAAGGGCAGGCGGGTCAGTTCGAGCACTTCGAGGCGCGTGACGATGGGGTTGGGGATGAGCCAGTCGAAGGGAAGGGGCAGGTCGTAGTGCCGACGCAGGGGTTCGGCGAAGAACGGCGGCTCGGAGGCGGGATAGATCCGGGCGAGCGGCAGGAGGTTGGCAAGGACGGGCTCCTGAAGCGCCAGGAGGTCGGGCCGCTCCCGCCGGAGGAGGTCGAAGAGCGGATGGCGGCGCGGCAGACGGCGGCGGGTGTGCGCGTTGAACGTCATCACCGTCAGCGCCGAAGCCGGGACGGGCCGCTTCCGGCGGACGAGACGAGGCCACGGGACGAAACGCACGGCGATGAGCGCCAGCAGCGCCAGGTGGACCCCGACGAGCGCGTCCGGAGCGAGCGGAAGGACGACCGGCGTGAGCGCGGCGAGCGCAAGCGCGGTGAACGGCAGCCCCACGGCGGCGATCTGAAGGCCCCACCACCGGCGCGGGCGCACGTGACGCGCGAGGCAACCCCCGGCGAAGGCCGCGACGAGCACGGCGTACGGTATGACGGGCAACAGGTGAAGCATGGGGCGGATATACATCCTACCAGACGAGCAAGCCGGCCTGATCGGGTCACGCTTCCTCTAAATCATTCAGATTTCAAGTGAAAACATTGAAACCAAGGGCGGGAGCCGGTAGTTTTCCGGTCCGTCATACAGGCATCTCCCCGTCGAGGTGCCTTTTTTCTTAGCGGCCGGCGCGCTTCGGCAACCGGCGCTCCCACCTCGTCTTCCGTCTCGAATCATGAGCGACCTTTTCGAAAAAATCGTCTCGCTGAGCAAGCGGCGCGGGTTCATCTTCCAGTCTTCCGAAATCTACGGCGGGCTGGCGGCTACGTACGACTACGGCCCCCTCGGCGTTGAACTCAAACGCAACGTTCGGGAACGCTGGTGGAACGCGATGGTCTACCGGAACGACAACGTCGTCGGGCTGGACGCGGCCATCCTCATGCATCCGAAGGTGTGGAAAGCCTCGGGCCACGTCGACGCGTTCAACGATCCGCTCATCGACGACCGGCAGTCGAAGATGCGCTATCGCGCCGATCAACTCATCGAAGGGCATATCGCGCGGCTGCGAAAGAAGGGCAAGGAGGAACGCGCCGAGGCGGTGTACGAAAGGCTCGTGCAGGCCCTGAACGCCGAGGACATGTGCGGCGCGCTGTACGACCTCATCATGGAGGAGGAGATCCGCTCGCCCGACTCCGGCGCTTTCGACTGGACCGAGGTGCGGCAGTTCAACCTCATGTTCTCCACCCACATCGGCCCCCTGACGGAAGAGGAGAACCGCATCTATCTCCGCCCCGAGACGGCGCAGGGCATCTTCGTCAACTTCCACAACGTGCGCGAGACGGCCCGGTTGCAGATCCCGTTCGGCATTGCCCAGATCGGAAAGGCGTTCCGCAACGAGATCGTGGCGCGGCAGTTCATCTTCCGGATGCGCGAGTTCGAACAGATGGAGATGCAGTATTTCGTCAAGCCGGGCGCACAGATGGAAGCCTATGAGATGTGGCGCGAGCGGCGTATGCAATGGCACGTCGACAACGGCGTCCGCCCGGAAAAACTGCGGTGGCACGAGCACGAGAAGTTCGCCCACTATGCCGACGCCGCCCACGACGTTCAGTACGAGTTTCCCATCGGATGGCAGGAGGTCGAGGGCGTCCACTCGCGCACGGACTACGACCTGAGGCGGCACCAGGAGTTCTCCGGGAAAAAGATGGAATACTTCGATCCGCACACGCACGAGCGGTACATCCCGTACGTGGTCGAGACGTCGGCCGGACTCGATCGGACGATCCTGATGCTCCTGTGCGATGCGTATCACGAGGAGGAGGTCAACGGCGAACCGCGCAACCTGCTTCGCTTCCACCCGAAGCTTGCGCCGATCAAGGCGGCGGTGTTTCCGCTCGTCAAGAAAGGGGGGATGCCGGAGGTGGCGCGCGCCCTGCAGGCGGACCTCCAGCCGCATTTCTACACCGTCTACGACGAAAAGGGGGCCATCGGGCGGCGCTATCGCCGGATGGACGAAGTCGGCACGCCGTATTGCATCACCGTCGACGGCCAGACGCTCGAAGACGGCACGGTGACGGTCCGCGAGCGCGACACGATGGCGCAGGCACGCCTCCCGAAAGAGAACGTGGCGGCGTACGTCCGGGACAAGATGGAGGCCTGGTCGCCGCCCGCCTGAACGCGACGGCGTGTGCCGCGTGCGCTGGGCGCGCGTCAGGCTCCATATCAACGGGTTTCGCCGTTGCTCAGGATTCCGATCACGCGACGTGTTGCGTCTGGTCATGCGTCCGTCCGAAAGGACCCGCTTCCGGTTTGCGGACCGGCCGAACCGTCATTGAACCGTCTCCGGGCCGGTCATTTGACGATGAGGTTTCGAAAGAGGCGCAGTATTCGTACCTTCGCACCGCACACCCTGAGTTTGGCCTGATGATTGAAAAGGGACCTGACGCTGAATAAAGCCGGAAACCCCACCACCCTTCCGGCGCATAATTGCTCCCACGGCGTTCTGGAATGAACCATCGTGTTCGTTTTTCAGACGTTCTCCCGGAGTTTTTATGTCGGCGCGGGAGACGCCCTTTTCTTCCCCCCATCGATGGAGTACGTCGACACCGATCCCCCCGTCGGTGCGGCGGGTCATATACGGATTTCTCCACAGGCGAGACAGCATGTTTGGTAGCTCAGAAGTACGGGCGCCGGTTCCTGAACCTCCACATGGGAGAGAAATGCCGGGACCGGATCAGGAAGGATTCATGACGCGCCTCGCCCGCATCGCGGTGCAGGCATGTGATATGTCGCTGGCGGCGCTCTCGCTCGTGGGCCCCGAAGGTCGGCACCGGATCGTGGCTCTGTGGGGGCGGAAGGGGCTGCTCGGGGCCGAGACGCTGGCTTTTTGCGACGAAGTGCTTCGGAAGGGCGCGCCGCTCGCACAGGAGACGGAGTGTCCCGGCGGTTCGAGAGGGCGGAAAGGGAGGGCTTCCGGGCGCTGTTTTGCCGCCGGGATGCCGCTGCGGGAGCCGAACGAAGCGGCATGGGGCACGCTGTGCGTCTTCGGCGACGAGGCCCCGGGAGCCTCGCCGAGGGTCCTCGCGGCGCTGGACGACCTGGCGCAGATCGCCGTGGAGCGGCTCCGGGCGCAGGGCGCGCGGAAGCAGGCCGAAGCGGCGGCCGCCACGCTCCGCTCCTTCTATGAGAACGTGCTCCACGAACTGCCCATCGCCGTGGAGGTGCTCGATGCCGAAGGACGGTTCGTATGGGCGAACCGGGCCGCCGAAGCCGAGAGCGAAACCCGCCTCGACCGGATGATCGGCAAGACAACGGAAGAGCTCGGGCGCGACTTCGAGCGCAACGCCTCGCTGTACCGGCAACGGCACGAGTGGATCATGCAGGTCGTGGCGCGGAAAGAAATCAGCGACCTCGAGGAGACGATGCGTCTCCCCGACGGAACGGTGCGGCATCTGTTTCATGTGGCCGTCCCGGTGCTCGGCGCGGACGGCGCGGTCGATCACGTCATCGGATACCGCGTCGATCAGACGGAGACGAAGGCGTACGAACGCGACCTCGTGGCGGCCATCGATCGGGCGGAAGCGCTCAACCGGCTCAAGTCGGCCCTTCTGACGAACATGAACCACGAGGTGCGCACGCCGCTGACGGCCATCATCGGTTTCGCCGATATCCTGAGCCGGAGCGCCTCCGCCGAGGGGCGTGAGTTCGCCGGGCTGATCCACAAGAACGGACGCCGGCTGATGGATACGCTCAACGCCGTGCTCGATCTGGCCCAGCTCGAAAGCGGAAGCATGGAACTGAGGCCGATGCCCTTCGATCTCGCCGCGCTCATCCGGGAAGTGCTGGCGCTGTACCAGACCGAAGCGGACGCGCGCGGCCTCCACCTCCTCTTCGAGGCGCCCGAGCGCCCCTACATCATCGTCGCCGATTATCTGGCCGTGCACCGCATCGTCGGCCACCTGGTCTCGAATGCGCTCAAGTTTACCGAGCGAGGCGGCGTGACCGTCCGGGCGGAGATGGACCGTGCGCACGTGGACATCCGTGTGGAGGATACGGGGGTGGGCATCAGCCCCGCCTTCACGCCGCAACTCTTCGAAGCCTTCACGCAGGAATCGAGCGGACTGGACCGGAGCTTCAACGGCATGGGCCTGGGGTTGGCCGTCGCTAAGAACCTTCTGGACATGATGGACGGCGAGATCTTCGTCGAGAGCGAGAAAGAGGCCGGAAGCATTTTCGTCGTTCGGATCCCACGTCAGGCCTCCGACCTGATGAGGGGCGACGGGTTGCCGTCACGACAACGGGAGGTGCGTCATCTCATGGGCGATCATGAGGGGTAGACGGGGCGGCCGACGCCCCTGAGGCCGCCTGCTTTTCCCGGGCCACGCGCTCGACCTCGGCCCATACCCGCAACGCATTGCCGCCGAGAACCTTCTCGAGGTCCTCATCCGAGTAGCCGCGCCGGAGAAGCTCTGCGACGAGGTTCGGGTATTCGGAAACATCCTGAAGGCCCTCCGGAAGGGCGAATACGCCGTCGAAGTCGGAGCCGAGGCCCACGTGATCGATGCCGACGAGATCGACCACGTAGTCGATGTGATCGGCCACGTCGGCCACGGAGCCGACGGGATGGGCGCGCCGCTGTTCGGCATAAAAGGCAAAGCCCTCGGGGTCGTCCTCCGAAAGCCCGCGCTTCTCCATCTCTTTCCGGATCTCTTCGCGGATGGCCGCCCCTTCGTCGGCGTACTCGGAGCGGAGGAACGAGGAGCCGAAGTTGATCATGATGACGCCGCCGCGTTCGGCAAGGGTCCTGATGAGGTCGTCGCTCATGTTGCGCTCCCATCCGGGCGTGAAGTGCCGCACGGAAGAGTGCGAGGCGAAGACCGGCGCTTCGGTGACGCGCATCACGTCTTCGAACGCGGCGTCGGAGATGTGTGAGACGTCGACGATGATGCCGAGGCGGTTCATCTCACGGACGACGTCCTCGCCGAAAGGACTGAGCCCGCCCCACGTGCCGGTGGTGTCGTACGAAGAGTCGGAGATGCGGTTGTCCGTCGCGTGGGTGAGCGTGATGTACCGGATGCCGCGCTCGTAAAAATGCGTGAGGTTGGCGAGGTCGTCCTCGATGCCGGAGCCGTTCTCCATGCCCATCGGCAGCGAGATCAGGCCCTTCTCATGGTTTCGGCGGACGTCCTCGACGGAGGCGGCGAGGGCAAACTTGTCCGGCGCGCGCGCGACGAGGCCCTCCACCATGTCGATGAGCGAGTCGGCGAGGGCCTTCGAGGCGCCGGGCGTGTCCTGGAGCCGGGCGGGGAGGTAGATCGACATGAACGGGGCGTCGAGGCCGCCGGCTCTGGCGCGGGGGTAGTCGAAGTCGCCGCCCACGGTGGCTCCCGTGACGTCTTCCTCGTGTTCGCGGAGCCGATACGGCACGTCGATGTGCCCGTCCACGATGATGTATTCGTGCGCGAGTTCGAAAGCCTTCGCCCGAAGCTCTTCGTCGGGAGCGGGCGCTTTGTCACAACTCATGAGTCCGAGGGTGAGGAGGAAGGGGACGGCGATGAGGATGCGGAGACGAGCCATGGATTCGGGGATGAAGGGTGGGAACGTGTGGCGCCCAAGAATACGAAATGAAACGGAGAACGAGAAGGGCGGGCGGGGTGGAAAGCGGCGGCTTGCTCATTGCCGGTCGACGAGGGAGCGGCGGAGGCGGTCGAGATAGGCGGGGGAGCGGCGGAGGCGGCTGCCGTACCACGAAAAAAGCTCGCCGTCGACGAAAACGATGGGGACGTCGGGGAGGAAAGCCCGGAGTTCGTCGCGGTGTTGCTCGGAGAAGGGGAACGGCTCGCTCGAAAGGAGCACGACCTCGGGGCGGGCCGCGACGAGCGCCTCGGGCGTCACCTCGGGATACCGCGTCCGGTCGGCGAAGACGTTCGCGAATCCCGCCCGCGTCATCACGTCGTGGATGAAGGTGTCGCGCCCGGCGCTCATGTACGGTTTACGCCAGATGAGGTATGCGGCGCGCAGGGGCGCTCGGGCGGCGAGGCCGGCGAAGCCCGCTTCGATCTCGTCGGCGAGCGTATCGGCCCTTTCCGCTCGTCCCGTCATGCGCCCCACGGTGCGGATCATCGCCGTGGCGCCCGGCACGTCCCGCACGTCGGTGACGAAGACGCGCGCGAAGGCGTCGAGCGCCTCCACGTCGGCGCGGGTGTTCTCCTCGAGGTTGGCCAGGACGAGATCCGGCGCGAGCGCCCGCACCCGTTCGAGGTTCACGTTTTTCGTCCCCCCGACGATGCGCTTGCGTGCGTTCCAGCCTTCGGGATGCACACAAAACCGGGTCAGGCCGACCACTTCGGCGTCGAGGCCGAGGTCGGCGAGGAGTTCGGTCTGGCTGGGCACGAGCGAGACGATGCGGCGCGGGGGGGCGTCGAGCGAGAGGGTGTGTCCGCGCGCGTCGGTGAAGGGAGGCATGGGGCGGGAAGGACTATTGGCGGTCCGAAACGGTTCTTTTCGAGCGGCGGGCGAGCCTCGAGAGCAACTTCTCGTGGATGCCGCCGAAGCCTCCGTTGCTCATGATGAGGGCCACGTCGCCGGGGCGGAGGTGGGCGGCGAGCGGCGGCAGCAGGGCGTCGGCGCTCGGATAGACGGCGGCGGAGAGGCCGCGCGCGCCGAGACTGCGAACGAGCCGGTCGATGTCGATGAACTCCTCGGGACGGTCGTTATGGCGGAACGGCGGAGCGCTGAGGAAGACGGCGTCGGCTTCGTCGAATGCCTGCCGGTAGCCGTCCTCGAAGATTTTCCTCCGGCTGGAGTTCGAGCGCGGTTCGAAGACGGCGGTGAGGCGTCGCTCGGGCCATCGTTCGCGGGCGGCCCGGAGGGTCTCGCGCACGGCCGTGGGGTGATGGGCGAAGTCGTCCACGACGAGCACGCCGTCGGCCTCGCCGCGCACCTCTTGCCGCCGCCGGATGCCCTTGAAGGTCGTGAAACCTGCCGCGATCGTCTCGGCGGAGAGCCCTTCGTCGAGGGCGACCGCGCAGACGGCGAGGGCGTTGAGGAGGTTGTGGCGTCCGCTCATCGGGAGGAAGATCTCGCCGAGCGCTTGACCGTCGGCGACGAGTGTGAAGCGTTGCCCGTCGGCGCTCGCGCGGACGTCGCGCGCGGTGACGGCGGCGTCGGGGTCGAGGCCGTAGGGCCGGACGCGCGCCCTCGTGTGGGCGGCAAGGGCGCGCACCTCCGGGTCGTCGCCGCAAAGAGCAAGCAGGCCGTCTTCGGGCACGAGCGCGACGAAGGCCCGGAAGGCCTCGCGGTAGTCGTCCCACCCCTCATAGATGTCCGCGTGGTCGAACTCCATCGAGGTCACGAGGGCGCTCGTGGGCCGGTAGTGCATGAACTTGGGCCGCTTGTCGAAATACGCGCTGTCGTATTCGTCGCCCTCGACGACGAAGTGCGGCCCGCTCCCGACGGCATAGCTCATGCCGCCGTTGCGCATCACGCCGCCGACGAGGAAGCCCGGGTCGAGCCCCGCCGAGCGGAGCACGTGCACGAGCATGCTCGTGGTGGTCGTCTTGCCGTGCGTTCCGGCGACGACGAGCGAGCGGCGGTCGCGGATGAAGTACCGGGTGAGCGCCTCGGGAAGTGAGAGCTGAGCGAGGCCGCGGTCGCGGGCATACGCCGCCTCCGGGTGGGTGGGCGTGCATGCGTTCCCGACCACGACGAGGTCCGGCGGAGGATCGAGGTGCGCCGGGTCGAAGCCGTGGTGCACGGGAATGCCGAGTTCGGCGAGCCGGGTGCTCATGGGCGGGTACACGTTGGCGTCCGCACCGCGCACCCGAAAACCGGCCTGCTGAAAGAGGCCCGCCAGCGATCCCATGCCCGTCCCGCAGATGCCGATGAGATACACGTCGTCGAGGGCTTCCGGGGCGGGCGCGTCCGGGCGCTCGAAGATCCGGAGGTGCGCGTCAGGCAGGTCGGCGATGTTTTTCATGGAAGGAAGAGCCGGGAAAACGAAAGCGAGAAGATACGCGTCGGGGCAGGTTCGTCCGGGAGCAGCCTTGCGAAAGTGCGGGGAAGATTACCGGAGCAGAGAGGGCGGAGGGGGCGTTCACAACTTCCAGTGAAGGGTGGGCGCGGTCGTGGTCGGGAGGGTGTCTTCCCCGCAGGGATGATCCTTCTCGATCGTGCGGATCTTCATCGAGCGCACCTCGCCTTTCTTCCCGTCGATCTCGAAAACCTTATACCGGCGGTAGGAGCCGAACGCATCCCAGGGGAGAGGCAGGGAATAGCCGAGGGTGATGCGCCAGACGTGCCCGTCGGCGTCATACTCGGTCTCTTCGGGCAGGACGTTCGTGAAGGGCTGATCGTGGTACAGATCGGAGAAATAGGCTTCGGCTATACGCACCGCCTCTTTGACGTCGATCATGGCGCGGGAGGATAAAAAAAGGGGCTTCACGGGTATGAAGCCCCCGGGGTCGGAAGGGTTCCGAAAGCACCGGCAAATCCCTGCGTCACGGCCGTTCGGTTGGTTCGGCTACTTCCGCTCCGGCGCCGTTGCCATGCTCCTCGTGCGGGATGGCCGCGCGCGTCTCCGCGATGGGCGTCTTCGTGAACCCGTCGCCGACGGTCGTCGGGGCGGCGTCGTCCGGCGCGGGGGCGGCCTTGAAGAGGGCGGTCAGCCGAAGGGCCAGCGAGTCGAAGGACGAGTACATGATCGGCACGATCACGAGCGTGAGGAACGTGGCAAAGGTCAGCCCACTGATGATGGCCGTCCCCATCGGTCCCCAGAACTGCGTGTTCTCGGATCCGAACTGGAAGTCGGGGTCGAGCCGGGTGAGCAGTCCGACGAAGTCCACGTTGATGCCGAAGGTGAGCGGGATCAGGCCGATCACGGTGGTGAGGGCCGTCAGCACGACCGGGCGCAGGCGCGTGGCCCCGGCTTCGATGATGGCGTCGTGCTTGTCCATGCCCCGCGCGCGAAGCTGCATCGTGTAGTCCACGAGCACGATGCTGTTGTTGACCACGATGCCGGCAAGGCTGATCACCCCGATGAAGGTCATCAGCCCGAAGGGGGTCCGCGTGAGGATCAGGCCGAGGATCACGCCGATGAGGCTGAAGCCGGTGGCGACCATGATGATGAACGGCGAGCTGACGTGATTGAACTGCGCCACCATGATCATGAAGACGAGCGCGACGCCGACCAGGAGCACCACCGTGAGGAAGCCGAAACTCTCCTGTTGCTCCTCGTTCTCGCCGGTGTATTTCACCGAATAGCCGAGTGGAAGCGACTCCACGTAGGGGGCAAGGAACGTCCGCACTTCGCCCAGCACGGCCTGTCCGTTGTACCCCGGCGCGACGTTGCCCGTGACGGTGGCCACGCGCGAGAGATCGAGGCGGGTGATCGAGCCGAGACCGCCGGAGAGTTCGAGGTCCGCGATGGCCACGAGCGGGATCTGACGCCCGTCCTTGAGCACGGTCAGGTTTTTCAGGCTTTCGAGGTTCGCCCGGTCCTCCTCCCGCAGCCGGACGACGATGTCGTATTCATCCTCGCCGGTGCGGTATTTCCCGGCGTCGATGCCGTTGATGGCGGCGCGCACGGTGCTGGCGACGAGGCTGGTGTTCAGCCCGAAGCGGGCGGTGCGCTCCCGGTTGATCCGGACCTTGAGCTCGGGGCGGCCCGTGTTCAGGTCGTCCGTCACGTCCACAAGCCCCGGGATGCGCCCCGTCTCCGAGGCTTCGACGAGCCGCTGCCGGATCTCCTTCGTGATCCGAACGATTTCGTCGAAGTTCTCCCCGGAGACCTCGATGTTCACCGGCGCGCCCGTGGGCGGCCCCTGCCGGTCCTTGTCGAACTCGATGGTCGCGCCGGGGATGCCCTGAAGCTGTTGGCGGAGCTTGGTGAGCGTCATCTGGCTCGATTCCGCCCGGTCCGAATAATCGACGATGTTGAGCGTCACGCGGGATTTTTCGGGGCTCGGCGCCCCTCCGCCGAAGCGCGCATCGCCGCCCACGCCCACGTTGACGAGCATGTTCTTGATGTTCGCCTTCACTTCCGGGTTCCGGTCGAGCAACTCGTTGATGCGATCCTGAACCGTCTGTGCGATCTCGTTCGACGCCTCGATGTTCATCCCGAGCGGGCCTTCCGCCGTGACCATGATCTGACGCGGGTCGGTCTCGGGGAAAAACACGACGCCGGTCGGCTCCATGGCGTACATGACGAGGATCGAGACGAGCATGCCGAGCGTGCCGGTGAGCAGGCGCGCTCGGTTGTCGGTGAGGATCAGGTGCGTGCGCCGCTTCCGGTTGGTGAGCACGCCGATCAGGCCGACCCCGACGATCGTCGCGGGCAGCGCCATCAGTTCGATCACCGTGCCCGGGCTCACCTCGCGGGCGCCGAGCGACATCAGGCCGAGGACGACGAGCGCGAGCGCGCCGAAGCCCAGACCGCCCTTCACGCTCGCCCGACCGCCGAGGTAGATGCTCTCCAGGGTGTGGAGGACGATTCCCAGCAGACCGACCACGGCCAGCACGCCGCCCGGAACAAGGAGGATCACCCCCGCTTTCGGAGCCACGGAACCGACGATGCTTCCGAGCAGCAGGAGGGTCAGTCCGCCGGTGAAGGAGCCGAGCGCAAACGTGTTCCGAAGCATCGCGCGGGGGACCGAATAGTCGCGCCGGAGCATCCAGTCGAGGAGGCGTCGGTACCGGGCGATGAGGTTCGGGAGGCCGCTCCGCACGAAGCGGTCGCCGAGGGGCTTGAAGGCGCGGACGTGGAGCAGGTACAGGAGCGGGATCGCCGTGGCGAGCACGAGGAGCGTGCGCCAGTTCGCAAAGCCGAGCACCATCGCCAGGAGCACGACGACGACGGCCGAGGCGAGCTTCGCCGCGCGCTTCATCGGCGGGCGCTCCTCGCCTTCGAGCTTGATGAAATATCCCGTGACGACCGGGTTGATCACGATGGCTACGAAGAGCGAACACGTCAGCGTCACGATGAGCGTGAGCGGCATGTACGACATGAACTCGCCGATGATGCCGGGCCAGAAGAGCATCGGCACAAACACGGCCACCGTCGTGGCCGTCGAAGCAACCACCGCCCCGCCGACCTCCGCCGTGGCGAGCCGGGCCGCCTCGAAGCGCCCGTGCCCTTCCTCGCGATACCGGTAAATGTTCTCCACGATCACGATGGCATTGTCCACCAGCATGCCGAGCGCGATGATGAGGCTGAAGAGAATGATGAAGTTCAGCGTGTAGCCCAGCGTCTGAAGCACGATGAACGAGATGAACATCGAGAGGGGAACGGCGATGCCCACCAGCGTCGCATTGCGCACGCCGAGGAAGAAAAGCAGCACGGCGATGACGAAGATGAGGCCGCTGATAATGTTGTTTTCGAGATCCTTGATGAGTTCATTGACAAACTCGCTCATGTCGCCCGTGATGACCACCTGTGTGCCGCTCGGCATCGGGAAGGCATCGAGCTTCTCGTGGACGGCTTCGACCGTCTCGAGGATGTTGTCGCCGGAGCGTTTCTTGACGTTGAGGCTGATGACCTGCGCCGACCGCGTCATCTCTTCGGGCAGCGCGTAGAGGTTGCCTTCTTCGTCTTCCCGGTGAAACTCCTGAAGCCGGGCGAAAGACGTTCGGTCTTTGAAGCCGAAGAGCACCGAGGCCAGGTCGCGGACATAGATGGGCGTCTCTTCCGGCGTCTTGACGACGAGGTTGTTGATCTCTGAAGGCTCCTCGAACTCCCCGTCGACGCGGATGAGGTAGTTGAGCCGGTCCACGTCGATCGAGCCGCCGGGAATATTCGTGTTCTCGTTCCGGATCGTCTTGATCAGGTCGTCGAACGTAAGGTTGTAGCCCTGAAGCGCATTCAGGTCCACGTTCACCTGCACTTCTCGGTCGAGCCCGCCGACGACGTCCACCTCGAGCACGCTCGGAATGGATTCGAGCTCTTCCTCCAGATCCTCGGCCACTTCCTTGAGGCGGGCGAGCGAATAGTTGGCGCCGAGGTTGATCGTCATGATGGGAAATTCCTGCACGTCGATCTCGTTCACCATCGGCTCTTCGGCGTCCTCGGGAAGGTCGGTCTTGGCGATGTCCACCTTGTCCCGCACCTTCTGAAAGGCGTCGTCCATCGACACTTCGGGGTCGAACTCGATGATGACCGTCGAGATGCCTTCGGTGGAGGTCGAGCGGATCTCTTTGATGCCGTTGATGCTCTGCACTTCGAGCTCGATGGGCTGCGTGACGAGCGACTCGATGTCGTCCGGACTCGCGCCCTGATAGAGGGTCGTCACGACGATGTTCGGGATCTCGATGGACGGCTGGGCTTCCTTCGGGATGGTGACGTAACTGTACAGCCCGCCGATGACCAGAATCACCGTCAGCACCATGACGCTGGTGCGGTACTTGATGGCGAGGTTCGTGATTTTCATGCGATGAGGTCTCGGTCAAAGGGTTCGAGAGAGGAACTCCTGTCAGTCGGTGGCAACCTGAAGGGAGGAATCGACGATTTGCACGACGTCGCCGTCGGTCACCTTCGATTGCCCGACGACGATGACCTCGTCCCCGGGGTTGAGCCCCTCCGAAATGACGGTGCGCCTGCCGTATGAGGGCCCGAGCGTGACGGACCGCCGCCGGGCGACGGGGCCTTCCGGGGTGTGCTCGACGACGAAGAGGGTCGTGCCGTTTTCGTCGAGGAGGACGGCCGTCTGCGGCACGACGAGCTGGTCTTCGAGGCGCGCCCGCGTCACGTACACCTCGGCGATCATCTCCGGCTTGAGGGTCCCGTCCGCATTGTCGAGGATAACCTCGATGGGGAAGGTGCGGTTGCTCGGGTTGATGACGTTCCCGACGAACGAGACGCGGGCCGACCGCCGGGGGATGCCGTAGGCGTTGAAGCCGATCTCGACCGAAGCCCCCGTCCGGATGTCGAGGGCGTATCGCTCGGGGACGCCGGCGGTCACTTTCACCTTCTTCGCATTGACCACCCGGGCCACGGGGGCGCCCGGCATCACCTGCTCGCCGACCTCGACGAGGTGCGCCTCCACGACGCCGGCGAAGGGCGCCGTGATGCGGGTGTATCCGAGCTGTTGCTCGGCCTGCGCCAGCGCCGCCCGGGCCTGGTTCAACTGCGCCTCGGCCTGGTGCTTCTGGCTGCGGATGTTTTCGAATTCGAGCGCGCTGATGATGGAATCGCGGTAGAGGGGTTCCTGACGACGGTAGGTGTCTTCGGCGAAGGCGAACTGCGCCTGCGCCGTCTCGACGAGCGCGCGGGCCTGTTCCACGGCGGCGCGGGCCAGGCTCGGATCGAGGCGGGCGACGGTCTGTCCCTTGACGACGCGCTCTCCGAGGGGCGCGAGCGCGCGCACGGTGCCCGACGTCTGGGCCGAGAGTGTGGCGTCGTCCGACGTATCGACCGCCCCGGTGATCTCAACCACGTCCACGAACGTAGTCGGCTCTACGACGACCGTCTCCACACGCACGGTGCGATGGGATGAAGGGGGGGTGGCCGGCTCTTTCGGCGGAGCCTCGCCGCTGTCGCTGCCGGCGCATCCGGCCAGGGCGAGCGTGAAGATCAGAACGGCTGCAGGGACGAACGGGCGAAATCTATGTTGCATCGGATGGCTCATACGGGTAGGAGACTCGGGCGCCGGGAGGACGCCGAAAATGGGCAGGCGGGATTGGACGCGCGTGTGGTTCATGTCCGGGGCTCAGTTGCTCGTGAGTTGCACGTTGCCCGAAGCAGGCACCGGCACGCCGACGGCGGCTTCGAAGGCGCTGCGGGCGACCATGAGGTCGTGGACCGCCTGGAGATAGTTGAGGCGGCTCTGGTCGAGCTGTTCGGACGCCTGCCGCACGTCGAGCGGGCTGGCGACGCCCTCCCGGAGCCGGGCGGTGGCGTACTCGTAGCTCAGCTCGGCGCGGGCCACGTTGCGTTCCTGCGCGGCGATGCGTTGCCGGGCGGCGTCGAGGTTGCGGAGCGCCCGCTCGACCTCCAGCCGCACCTGATGCGCCAACTCTTCATACTGAAGCTGCGCCTGGCTCGTCGCGATTTTGCGCTGCTGAATCTGCTGGTGGGTCTGGAACCCGTTGAAAAGGTTCCACGACAGGCGCACCCCCGCGTTGACGTTCCATCCCCAGTAGTTTCCACTGAAGAAATCGTTCTGCCGGGTCGTGAAGGAGAACGGATCCGTCGGGTCCGAAATCACCGCGAGCCGGTCGTCGGGGACGTTGCCGATGTAGCCGAAGTTGGCGAAAGCGTCGAGGTTGGGCAGGTACCGGGCACGCGCCACTTTTTCCTGCACCTTCTGCAACTCGACGTTGATCCACGCCTGCTCCAGGTCCGGGCGACGTTCCAGGGCCAGTTCGGCGGCCTTGTCGGCGGAGATGTTGAGGAACCGGCTCGGGTCTTCGGCTTCGAGCGCGCCGCGAAGCTCGATCGGCTGCTCGACCGGGATGCCGAGGAGCAGTTTGAGGTCGTCCGTGGCCTGAGCGGCGTCGTTGCGGGCCTGCACGAGTTGGGTCTGGAGATTGGCCAGTTCAACTTCCGTGCTCAAGCGCTCGAACTTCGGCGTGACCCCCTGCGCCACGCGCCTGCCGACTTCCTGAAGCGTCTCGGCCGTCCGGGCGACGCTCTGTTCGGTCACATGGGCGCGCTCGGAGGCCAGGAGCGCGCGGTAATAGGTTTGCTTCACCTGATCGATGAGCAACTGTTCCTGACGCTTCATGCCATACTCGTTGAAGGGCTCCAGGTATTTGTCGGCCCCCCTCGCGCCCCAGATGGCCCGCCCGTCGAAGATCTTTTGTGTGATGCTCAGACTGGTGTTGAACTGATTGGGCACATTGAACGGGTTGCCGTTGTCGGAGGGCGGGATGCCGGCGGCGTCAAGGCCGGCCTGCCGGCGCGCGAAGAACTCGGCCACCGAGATCGGCTGCGTGGCGGGGTCGTCGTCCGTGCGGGCCTGCTCGTTGAAAGCAAGCCAGTCGACAAAACCAAGCGTCTGGAAGAAGCCGCCGGCCTGGCTTCCGGAGAAGGGGTTGATGGTCTTGATGTTGCGGGTGTAGCTCGAACTCAGGTCGACCTGAGGCACGAGTTGCCCCCAGCCCTCCTTGACCTGCGCCGCGGCGTTCTTGACATCGAGACGGCTGCGCTGAATGGCATAGTTGTTCACGAGCGCGATCTGGATTGCTTCGTCGAGCGTCATCGTCAGCGGCGCGCTCGTGGCGGCCGGCTGCGACTGCGCGAAGGCGCGGGCCGGAACGAGAAACGTCAGAGCGAGGAGGCCCGTGAAGAGGATGCGACTGTTCTGCATGCGATGGATAAAGGGTCTGTGCATGGTCACTCGGTTGGCTGAGGCGTCGCGGCGGTGGGGGGGGGCGCAGGCGCGGCAAGCAATCCGTCAAAGAGCATCGTGGTGAGGAACGTCGCCATCTCGTCCGGAGCGTCGCAGGAGGCGGGGCAACCGTCCCGTTCCCCGGCTTCGAGCATCATGTGCGTCTGACATCCCTTGATGTTGCCGAGAATCATGTGCGCGAGCGCATGCGCCGGCAGAGGCTTAAGCTCGCCCCGTGCGATGGCGGCTTCGATCGGCGGAACGAGCGCCTCGACCACCCGCCGACGCTGGCGTATGAAAAAGCGCGCCTTCGCCGAATCCTCGCTGAAAATCATCAGATGCGCCTCCTTGATGAGGATCATGAAGAGATTCTTTCGTTCGAGGAAGAAGCGGAAACAACCGGCGATGAAGGTGTGGAAGAGTTCCCGTATGGGATGGCGTTCTATCCGTTCAGGCGTGAAGGAAGATGCGATGAGCCGGCAAAGATCGTCGTAAATCTCCTCGAAGATGGCGAAGAGGATGGCTTCCTTGCCGCCTTCGAAATAGTTGTAGAGCGTGCCTTTGCCGAACTCCGCCCGTTGGGCGATTTCATCCAGCGTGGCGTGCGTGTAGCCTTTCTCGGCAAAGACGGCCTGCGCGGCTTCGAGCATGGCCCGGCGGCGCATCAGGCGCTCCCGCTCCCGACGGCTCAGTTTGACGGGCTCTGCAAACTGCGTTTCCATAGGCGGTGTCGTGAAGAGAGGGACCGGTCGCGAGAGGCGGGTTCCCGAAGAACCGCACCCCGACTGACAGCCCCGGGTCAGGTGTGTCGAAGGTTGGAGCTTTTTGCCTGGAGCGCTTCCGACCTGTTGCCTGACTCATTGAAAAAAAGTGACTGATGAGTCATGATTTGGACCCGTACGTCAAATTGGAGTCCGGGATTCACGGCGATTGTTAAGAAAGTGCCAAGAAGGGGGAAGGGCGAGGGCGCGCAGAGGAACGCGGGGGCGGCCTGGAGCGCGCGGTCATGCAACCCGTCGGGGCAGACTGCGTAGGGACAACGTGCTTGCGGCCCACCCATAGAAAAACAAAGGAAAAGACGATGCTCCGACGCCTGACCGGTATACTCTTGATGACGGCGCTTACGGTCGTTGCCGTGCGTGCGAGTGTGAGCGCCGAGGAACGGGACACCATTAAAAAATCCTTCAAGGTGCACGCCGGCGGCACGCTCTATCTCGATCTCGATCACGGCAACGTGGTGATCGAAATCGGGAGCGACGACGTGGTGAACATCGAGGTGGATCGCATCGTCGAGGCCGAGGATCGATACGCGGCCAAACGCATTCTCGAGCAGCATGACCTGGATTTCTCACAGTCGGGCGATGACGTGCGGTTGCGTTCGCGTTTCGAAGATGATCAATGGTCGCGCAAGCTGTGGGGAAAGTCGACGCGTTTCAAGGTACGGGTGCGCATTCAGGTGCCCGAGCGGTATAACATCGACTTCACCAACGGTGCGGGCAACGTGGAGATCGACGGTGTGACCGGGCGTGTGGAAGGGCGTACGGGGGCGGGCAACGTCATCGTCGAGGCCGTGCACGGGCCGGTCGGCGTCAGTTCCGGCGCGGGCAACATCGAGGTGCGGGGCGCGGTGGGTCGCACGGAGGTGGTCTCCGGGGCGGGCAATATTACGATTCAGGATATACAGGGAGAGGTGCGGGCGCATACCGGCGCAGGCAACATTACCGCCCGGATCACCGGCCCGCTGGAAGGAGACTCCCGCCTCGATTCCGGCGCGGGCAACGTGACCGTCTATCTGGATGACGGCATCGGGGTGAACGTGGACGCCGTGGCGAGCGTGGGGGCGGCCAGTTGCGAGTACGGCCTGAAGGTTAAAGGGCGGTGGATGAAAAAGTCCTTCGGGGGAAGCATCAACGGCGGCGGTCCGGGCCTGACGCTTCGGTCCGGCGTGGGCAACGTGGCATTGAAGAAACTCTGATCCCCGCTCGGGTGCGTCGTCTGCCCTTCCGGCCGCCACCGGGATTCTCCGGAGACGAGCCGCTCCATCTTTGCCGTTGAAGTGAGGGCGTGTGCGTTCGGTGTATCGCCGAAGAGGCGCCCGCCGATCTCATCGCACGAGGGCGACAAGCCCGGCGCGTTCACTCCTCTTGCCGGACCCGCTGATGTGCCGGGTCTCTTTGCCCATCTCTTGCTCTGCGGGGGTTCCTACCCCGCTTCCTGATTCGGGTCGGGCGGCTTCGCCGGTCTGCGTCCGTCTTTTCCCCACAGGCATCTTCTCCTTTCCCCCCACAGGATTTTTCGGGATATCGTCTTGACAAAATCTTGAAACTTTGCTTACTTAACGCTGTTAAGTCTGGAGTGAATATGGAAGAGAAGCAGCGCATGAACGGGGATCTCCGGCGTCGGATTCTGGATACGACCCGGCATCTTCTGGTCAGCGAGGGTTACAACAGCCTCTCGATGCGGAAAATCGCGCGCGCCATCGGGTACAGCGCTACGAGCATTTACCTGCATTTCGAGAGCAAGGACGCTCTCGTGCACGCGCTGATCGAGGAAGGGATGGCGCAGAAGTACGAGACGCTGCGCGCCATCGCCGAGGCGCACCGGGAGGACGTGATCGCGCGGCTGAGAGCGTTGTGCCGGGGGTACATCGACTTCGGGATCGACAACCCCGAGTACTATGAAATCATGTACATGCTGCATCCGGAACAGATGGCGCGTTTTCCCGCCGAGAAGTACCGTCGCGCGCGGAGAAACCTGGAAGTGATCGTCGATACGTTGCGGGAGGGGGCCGAGGGCAAGTTGCTGCACGTGGAGGATCCGCTCGTGGCCGCGAGCGCGATCTGGGCGGCTTTGCACGGGGCGGTGTCGCTCTTGTTTTCCCGGCGCATGGATGTCCGCGTCGACCGGGAGGCGTTCATTGATACGGTCATCACGCAGACGCTCCGGAGCTACATCGTCGCTCCGGAAGGGGCGGATGCCGGGGTTTCCACGGTCTGAGGCGCCGGACGCTTTCGGAAGCGCTTCTGGGCCGGAGCGTCGTTTTTTTGGAGCAGAAGTTAACAGTGTTCACCTTGCTGTAACTTTTTGAAGGAAACCTCCCCTCAAGGGTGGGCGGATGCACGAGACCTTGTATGCTCACCACACTACGAATCAGTCAGAAGCCGATGAAGAGCCGGATCTATACAGCCCCGCCTGAAGACGGAGCGCCCGTGCTGGGGCGGACGTTGCCGTCCCTGCTGTACGAAGCCTGCGAACGGTATGCGAATCCCCGCGCCTTGAACCAGCCGCACGGTGACGACTGGCGGGCATTCTCGTACGAGGAGTTCCGCATCCGAGTGGAAGAAATGGCCCTCGGGCTCCAGTCCTTTGGCCTTCAGAAAGGCGACCGGGCGGCCTTTTTCATGGAGAGCGACGTCTATTTCTGCCTGGCGGACATGGCGTGTCTGATCGCAGGCGTCATCGACGTGCCGATCTATCTGACGCACACGGAGGAGGCGCTCCGGTACGTGCTCGATCATTCCGAGGCCAAAGCGCTCTTCGTTTCCAACCTCGAACGTCTGGCCGCCATCGCGCCGGTGCTCGAAGAGACGCCGCACGTCAAGACGGTCATACTGGCGGAGCCGGAGGAAGGAGGCGCGCTGCCCCCCCTGCCCGAGTCCGTGGGACTGGTGACGATGGAGGCCATTCGGCAGGTCGGACGCACCCGGCGCGAACGGGAGCCGGAAGCCGTCGCCGCGATGCTCGAACGGATCGACCCACAGGATCTCGCCACGATCATTTATACGAGCGGCACGACGGGACTGCCGAAGGGGGTCATGCTCACGCACGAGAACATATCGTCGAACGCGCTCACGGCGTTCCAGTGCATGACGGACTATGAGGCCGGTCCCAGGGGAGAGGTAGTGCTCTCGTTCCTTCCCATGACGCACGTCTTTGCGCGGACGTTGTACTACGGCTATCTCGGCTATGGCACGAGCGTCTATTTTACCACGCCGAACGAGTTGACCACGGCGTTGCCGAAGGTGCGTCCGACGCTCTTTGCCACGGTCCCGCGCGTGCTCGAGAAGGTCTATGCCCGCATCCTCGAACGCGCGGGCGAACTGCCGAAGACCAAGCGCCGACTCTTCCGGTGGTCGCTTGCGGTGGCCGAAAGTTATGAGCTCGGACGCCGGCAGCCGCCGATGTATCGTCTCAAACGTCGCGTGGCCGACACGCTCGTCTTCGACAAGTGGCGCGCGGCGCTCGGCGGGCGCGTCAAGCACGTCATCTGCGGCGGAGCCGCCCTCAACGCACGCCTCGCCAACACCTTTGCCGCCGCCGGCATCGACATCCTCGAAGGCTATGGCCTCACCGAGACGAGCCCCATCATCACGTTCAACCGGCCCGGCCGCAACCGCGCCGGAACGGTGGGGCAGCCGATTCCGGGGGTGGAGGTGATGATCGCCGACGACGGCGAGATCCTCACCCGGGGGCCGCACGTGATGAAAGGCTATTACCGCGACGAGGAGCGCACCCGCGAGGTGCTCGACCCCGACGGATGGTTCCACACCGGCGACATCGGTACGTTCACCGAAGAGGGCTATCTCCGCATCACCGACCGGAAGAAGGACCTCTTCAAGCTCTCGACCGGCAAGTACGTCGTCCCGCAGCCCCTGGAAAACCGCCTCACCGCCGATCCGCTCGTCGAGCAGGCGGTGGTGGTCGGGCCGGGCTACAAATACGCCACGGCGCTCATCTTCCCGAACGAGGAAGGCGTGCGACTCTTTGCCCGCACGCAGGGCATCGACGATACGCTGCCGTTCGACGAACTGCTCGAACACCCGAAGGTCGTGGCGCGCTTTCAGGAACTCGTCGACCGGGCGAACATGGGCATGGACCCGTGGTCCACGATCAAGAAGTTCAAGCTCGTGCCGGCGCACCTGACGCCCGAGAACGGCATGCTCACCCCCACCTTGAAAGTGAAACGATCGCTGGTCTATGCGACCTTTGCCGACGAAATCGCCTCGATGTATGAAGACTGAGGCGCGCGGCGCTTTCTTTCCTCGAACGTAATCCTTCCACTGGAGAACCGAACCTGAATCATGGAAGCACAAACGCTGGATCCCCTGACCCTCGAACGCACCGCCGGATGGACGCTTCGCCCGTTCCGGACCGTCACCGTGCTCGGGGCGGGCACGATGGGCGCGCAGATCGCCGCGCATTGCGCCAACGCCGGGCTTCAGGTCCGCCTGCTCGACATCGCGCCCGAGGAGGGCGACGACAAGAACGCCATCGTGAAGGCGGCCTTCAAGCGCGCGACGAAGCTCAAACCCAACCCGTTTTTCACGGCGGACGCCCGGAAACGCATCAAACTGGGCAACTTCGAGGAGCACTTCGACTGGGTCGGGGAGGCCGACTGGGTGATCGAGGCCGTCGTCGAGCGGATGGACATCAAGCGGCAGGTGATGGCCCGGATCGAGGCCACGGCGCGTGAGGATGCCGTCATCTCGACGAATACGAGCGGTTTGCCCATCCACGAGATCGCCGAGGGCCGGTCGGAAGCATTTCGCCGCCGCTTCATGGGCGCCCACTTCTTCAACCCGCCCCGGTATCTGAAGCTGCTCGAAGTGATCCCCACGCCGGACACCGATCCCGCGCTCGTCGCTCGCGTGACGCACTTCGGGCGCGTGCACCTGGGCAAGGGCATCGTCATCGCCAAGGATTCGCCGTACTTCATCGGCAACCGCATCGGCATCTATGCGATGCTCCTCGCGCTCCGGCACTTTACCGAGGGCGACTATACCATCGAGGAGATCGACACGCTCACCGGAACGCTCGTCGGGCATCCGAAGTCGGCCACCTTCCGCACCGCCGATGTGGTGGGGCTCGACGTCATGCTCCATGTCATCAAAAACCTGTACGAGGCCGTTCCGAACGACGAGAGCCGCGAGGTCTTCCGCGTCCCGCCGATCCTCGAAACGCTCGTGGCGAAAGGAGCGCTCGGGGCGAAGACGAAGGCCGGGTTCTACAAGAAGGAAGGCAAGGTCATCAAGTCGATCAACCCGGAGACGGGCGAATACGAGGACCCGAAGCCGATCAACCTGGGCGACCTGGACGCGATCCGGGGCGCGGGCGGGCTGGTGAAACGGTTGCGGGCGCTCTGGGCCGACGAAGGCCGCGCGGGCGCATTCTTCCGGGAGACGACGCTCGAACTGCTCGCCTACAGCGCGCGACGCATCCCCGAGATCACCGAGAGCCCGGCCGATGTGGACCGCGCCATCCGGTGGGGCTTCGGCTGGCAGATGGGACCGTTCGAGACGTGGGACGCCCTCGGATTCGAAACCGTCCTCGAAGCGATGGAGGAAAAGGGGCTCGCGCTTCCCGGATGGATCGGGGCGATGCGCGGCGACGGCGCGAAAAGCTTTTACCGGACCGAGAACGGCGTGACGCAGGTCTACATCCCCTCCCGTCGCGCGTACGTCGAGGATCCGAAGCCGGACGATGAGATCAGCCTCGCGGCGATCAAGACCGATGAGACGAAGGTCTTGTGGACGAATCCCGACGCCGCCCTCCTCGACCTCGGCGACGGCGTGGCGCTCTACGAGTTCCGCTCGAAGTCGAACGCGCTCGGGCAGTTCGTGATGGAAGGGCTCATGGAGGTCATCGAGCGGGTGGAGAACGACCCGAACCTCCGGGGGCTCGTCGTGGCGAACGAAGGAAAGAATTTCTCCGTCGGCGCGAACCTCGGCGAGGTGGCGATGGCCGTGGCGTCCGGGCAGTTCGACACGCTCAACGAGGCCATTGCGGGCTTTCAGCGGGCGATTCAGCGGGTGCGGTATGCGACGAAGCCAGTGGTCGTCGCGCCGCATCACATGACGCTCGGCGGCGCATGCGAGATGACGATGGCGTGCCCGAACCCGGTGGTGGCGGCCGAAACGTATATCGGTCTCGTGGAGCTGGGCGCGGGACTGATTCCGGCGGGCACGGGCACGATGCGCATGGCGGCGAAAGCCTCCGCGCTCGCGCCGAACGGCTTCCCCTCGGAGATTCAGGCCTACCTTCAGAAATACTTCGAACAGATGGCCATGGCGAAGGTCGCCACGAGCGCGCGTGAGGGGCAGGAGATGGGCTACGTGGCCGATCACGCGCAAGTGGTGATGAACGCGGACCGGCGGTTCTTCGTCGCCAAACAGGAGGTGATCCGGCGCTCCGAGGAGGGCTATCTGCCGCCCCCGGTGCTGACGCACATCAAGGTGCTCGGACGTCCGGCGGCGGCGGCGATGGAGGTCGGCGCGTATCAGTTCCTGCAGGGGAAGTACATCAGCGAGTACGACTTTTTCCTCGCCAAAAAGCTGGCGCACGTGCTCACCGGCGGCGACCTGACCGGCCCGCAGGAGGTGCACGAGGACTACCTCCTCGACCTCGAACGCGAAGCCTTCCTCAGCCTGCTCGGCGAGCAGAAAACGCAGGAGCGCATCATGCATCTGCTCCAGTACAACAAGCCGTTGCGCAACTGACGGCGCGGTTTCGGCTCGTTCTTTGAGCACGTTCGATGTTTATGGAATTCAACCCTTTGAGATAGAGATCATGCAAGCAAACGGAGCATATATCGTCAGCAGTGTCCGCACGGCGGTGGGGAAAGCCAATCGCGGCACGCTCAAACACATGCGGCCCGAAGCGATGGGCGCGGCGGCGGTAACGGAGGCCATGCGCCGCGTCCAGGGGCTCTCGCCCGAAATGGTCGATGACGTGATCATCGGTTGCGCGATGCCGGAAGGACCGCAGGGGCTCAACATGGGCCGGATCATCGCGCAGAAGGCGGGGCTGCCGGACGCCGTGCCGGGCGCCACCGTCAACCGCTTCTGCTCGTCCGGGCTCCAGACCATCGTCATGGCTTCGCAGGCCGTCATGGCCGGCCACGCCGACGTGATCGTGGCCGGCGGCGCGGAGTCGATGAGCCTCGTCCCGATGTCGGGCTTTTTCTTTCAGCCCGACCCCGACCTGATCGGGCACGACATCGATATGTATATCTCGATGGGCAACACGGCGGAGAACGTCGCGGAGCAATACGGCATCACGCGGGAGGATCAGGACCGGTTCGCGCTTCAGTCGAACCGGCGAGCGGTCGACGCCATCGTTTCCGGGCGTTTCGCCGAGGAGATCGTCCCGTTGACGGTGCGCGAGGTGACGTACGACGACGGGCAGACGAGGGAGGTCGAGACGGTCTTTAAGATGGATGAGGGGCCGCGTGCCGACACGAGCCTCGAAGCGCTCGCGCGTCTGCGCCCGGTCTTTCGCCGGGGCGGCACCGTCACCGCCGGGAATTCCTCGCAGATGTCGGACGGCGCGGCGGCGGCGGTGGTGATGAGCGAGCACGTGATGAAAGAGCTCGGCGTCGATCCGATGGGCCGCATCGCGGGCTTTGCCGTGGCGGGCGTGCCGCCGGAGGTCATGGGCATCGGACCCATCGAAGCCATCCCGAAGGTGCTTCGTCAGACCGGCCTCTCACTCGAGGACATCGGCCTGATCGAGCTCAACGAAGCCTTCGCCGCACAGTCGCTCGCGGTCATTCGCGAGCTCGGACTGAACGAGGACATCGTGAACGTGAACGGCGGCGCCATCGCGCTCGGCCACCCGCTCGGTTGCACGGGCGCGAAGCTGACGGCGACGCTGCTCCACGAGATGCGCCGCCGGGGCGTCAAGTACGGAATCTGCACGATGTGCATCGGCGGCGGCATGGGCGCGGCGGCCGTGATCGAAAACATGATGTTTTGACACTTTTTGTGCGGAATCATGGCCGGGTGCGCGCGAGCGACGAAGGCGGAGGACGCAGTCAGTAAACCAACGGAAGAGGTTCAGCCATGAACGTTCCCTTTTATCATTTTCTCGCCGGCATATCGACGGCGGCGGCGGTGATCGGCGTCATCGTCCTGGTTCTGGCGCTCGGGTACGCCGGCGCGCCCCTCTGGCTATGGACGGCGGCCACGGCCGTCGCGCTCTACGGCTTCGGCGCCCCCGCCTGGCTGTGGATCGTCTTCGGCGTGCTGGCGGCCCTGTTCAACGTGACGGCGATCCGGCGCGGGCTGCTCAGCGCTTCGATCATGAAACTGATGAAGGCGCTCCACTTTCTCCCGGCCATCTCCGAGACGGAGCGCACGGCCATCGAGGCGGGCACCGTGTGGGTCGAGGGTGAACTGTTCTCCGGCAAGCCCGACTTCAAACGCATCGTCAACGAGCCGTATCCCGAATTGACCGAAGAGGAGCAGGCCTTCCTCGATGGTCCGGTCGAAGAACTGTGCCGCCTGACGAAGGACTGGGATGTGTGGCAACATCGCGAACTGCCGCCCGAGGTCTGGCAGTATATCAAGGACCAGCGGTTCTTCGGCATGATCATTCCGAAGCAGTACGGTGGCCTCGGCTTCTCGGCTCTGCTCAACAGCGCCGTCGTGCAAAAGCTCTCCACCCGGAGCGGTCCGCTGGCGACGACGGTCATGGTGCCGAACTCGCTCGGTCCGGCGGAACTGCTGATCCACTACGGCACGCAGGCACAACGGGATCATTACCTCCCGCGTCTGGCTACGGGTCAGGATATCCCGTGCTTCGCGCTTACCGAGCCGGGAGCAGGCTCCGACGCGGGAGCCATTGCTTCGAGCGGCGTCGTCTTCAAGGGCGAGGACGGCAAGCTGTATCTGCGGCTGAACTGGAAGAAACGGTACATCACGCTCGGCGCCGTCGCCACGGTGATCGGGCTGGCGTTCAAACTGCGTGATCCGGACAACCTCCTCGGGAAGGGGACGAACCCCGGCATCACGTGCGCGCTCATCCCGGCGGATACGCCCGGCGTGGAGCAGGGCTACCGGCACGACCCGCTCGGCGTGCCGTTCTGGAACTGCCCGCTCGAAGGACACGACGTCGTCGTCCCCATCGATGCCATCATCGGCGGCGTCGACGGCGCGGGGAACGGCTGGCGGATGCTCATGGAGTCGCTCGCGGCGGGTCGCGGCATCTCGCTCCCGGCCTCGGCGGCCGGCGGCTCGAAGCACGTCTTCCGCGTCGCCTCGGCCCATGCCACCGTCCGGCGGCAGTTCGGGCTGTCCATCGGCAAGTTCGAGGGCATCGAAGAGCCGCTGGCCCGCATCGGCGGCTGGACGTACCTGCTCGAAGCCGCGCGCGTCTATACGTGCGGGGCGCTCGACCAGGGCGGCAAGCCCGCCGTCGTCACGGCCATGGCGAAGTATAACTTCACCGAACTCGGGCGGAAGATCATCAACGACGGCATGGACATCCTCGGCGGCAACGCCATCTCGCGCGGGCCGCGCAACCTCCTGGCCCACGGCTACATCAACCAGCCCATCGCCATCACGGTCGAAGGCGCGAACATCCTCACGCGCACGCTCATGATCTTCGGGCAGGGGGCGATCCGGTGCCATCCGTATGCCTTCAAGGAAATCGCGGCGCTCGGTTCGGGCGACCTCAAGGCGTTCGACGCCGCGCTGTGGAAGCACATCGGTCATGTGGGGCGGAACAAGGTCCGTGCCCTGCTCCTGAGCCTGACGCGCGGCTATCTCGGCGGCTCGCCGATCGGCGGCCCGGCGGCGCGGTACGTGCGGAAGCTGAACTGGGCCTCGGCCTCGTTCGCCTTCTTCGCCGACCTGGCCATGGGCACGCTCGGTGGCGATCTCAAACGGAAGGAGAAGATTACGGGCCGATTCGCCGACATCTTCTCATGGATGTACCTGGCCTCGGCCGTGATCCGTCGCTTCGAGGCCGAGGGTCGGCGGAAGGAGGACCTGCCGTTCTTCCACTGGTCCATGCAGTATGCCATGAAACAGATCCAGGACGCCTTCGACGGGCTGTTCGCCAACTTCGAGGCGCCGGGGATGACCTGGCTCATCCGGGGACCGATCGCCCTGTGGTCCCGGCTCAATCCCATCGGAACGGGGCCGAGCGACCGGCTCGGGCATCGGGTGGCGCAACTCATGCAGACGCCGGGCGAACAGCGCGAACGCCTCGCCCGCGGCGGTTACGTGCCCGACGATCCGGAGGAGGCGCTCGGACGGCTCGAACGCGCCTTCCGCCTGACGGCCGAGGCGCACGAGGTCGAGCGCAAGCTGCGCGACGCCGTGAAGGCGAAGAAGCTCGAGAAGGCTTCGCCGGGCAAACTCGTGCGTCAGGCCCTCGAGAAAGGGATCATCGATGCGAAGGAAGCCGAACTGCTCCGTGAAGCCGAGGCGGCGCGGGAAGACGCCATCCAGGTCGATGCGTTCACGCTGGAGGAATACAAACGCACCGCCCTCCGCCGCGAAGTCTCCGGCGGCGACGGCGCGGGTCCGGAAACCACTCCGGCTCCCGGCGGGACGCCCGTGACGGCCTGATCCGAAACCACCTGCACTTGTGACGAGAAGGTTCGTCGCTGCGGCATCCCCGAGGGCGCAGCGACGAACCTTCTCGCGTGCATGCCGCGCGAGGCGAGCCGTTGTGCATGGTTCGGAGGCGCAGAAGACGCACCCCGGTGCGGCCAGGTTCGGCGTCTCGTGAAGGACGTCCTCGTCCAGCGGACCGCACCGGCTCGAGCCCGACTCAGGACGTGTGCATCAGGGTGCGGAGGGTGACGTGGCGGCTCTCGGGGGTGAACCAGCCGTAATGGCCGGGCAGCCGCTCTTCTACGGCTACCGCGAAAGCGTCGAGGAAAGGAAGCGCGCCCGGAGGAAGGTCGTACACGAGCGTCGTGCCGGGGTGATAGGCGCGATAATAGGCGAGGTCGTGCTCGGTGCACGTCAGGAGGTCGAGGTAATGATCGAGGTGCGGCTCCGTGAACTGACGAAGGATGTGCTCGACCCGGGCGCGATGGGCCGGAGGGGGCGCGTCGTTCGGGTCGGGCGGGCCGCCTTCGAGCGGGATGCGGTGCGTGATGACCCGCTTTTCGAGGCTGCGGCAAAGGTAGACGACGACGGACAGCGCTTCGACGGTCTGTGGCTGAAGTTCCGGACCGATGGCCTCGTTCCATGTGGCGCACACTTCGAGGAGGATGCGGGCCTCGGCGCGGGTGAGGGTGCGGCCCTCGTTGAGCGCCGCCAGCGTCACCTTCGGCCACCGGCTGCCGGGATACTCGGGTCGAAGACCGGGGATGCGACGTTCGATCTCCCGCTTGATGTTTAACAGCGTCTCGGAGAAGCCGTCAAAGGCGAACGTGAGCACGCCCGACCAAGCCGTGAAGAAGGCGCGGGGCCGCAGACGCGTGGCCCGGTGGGGCCGGATGATGCCGCTCAATACATCCAGTTCGGACGTCATGGCCCCTCCCGAAAGCTCTGTGACACACGCGGGCGCATCGTCATCGGAACGTCACCGTGACTTCGACGGGATCGGAGGTCAGACCGGTGTACCGGGCCGTGATGGTCTGTCCGGAGCGGACGGGCATCAGCGGGGTCAGACTACCGAGGGAGAGGAGGTCTCCCGGTCGAAGCGCGACGCCGTCCGGGGCCAGTGAATCGCGGAGCCACCGCACGACGTGCACCGGGTGGCCGAGGAGCGTCGCGCCGTTCCCTTCGGCGAGCACGGCGCCCGTCGAGTCGAGGAGCGCCACACGGAAGCGGCCCAGCCGTTCGTATGCGTCGTCGAGGGCGGCGAGGGGGATCGCATCGCCCACGATGCCCAGCCGCGCCCCCACGTTGACGGCGGCGAGCGCGGGCGCGTCAAGCGTCACTGCCGGGTCGTACGTCAGGTCGGGCAATTCGAGGAACGGGATCACGGCGTCGAGGGCGGCGAGCAGTTCGTCGTCCGTCTGTGCCCGGTTGAGGGCTTCGCTCCCGACGCGCACCAGGAGGTCGCCTTCCAGGAGCGGGCGGGCGCCGAAGCGGGCGGGTATGACGGCGCCCGAGGGGCGAAGCATCTCCCGGAGGAGCGTGCCGCGCACGGGCCGGTCCGTGCCGAAGCGCGCCTGCGCCGCCGCGCTCGTGAGTCCGGCTTTGTACCCTGCCGGCGGGCCGAAGCGGGGTTCGAGCGCCGACACGAAGGATGCCTGAATCGCCATGGCATCCGCCATCGTGAGCGTGTCGGCAAGCGGCGGAAAGAGCCGCATCGCCGCGTAGTCCGTCGCCATCCGCCGGGCGTCCGGGCCGGGCTTGCCGGCGCATCCGAGGAGGAGCGCGGCGCAGAGGACCGCCACCGCCGGGAGGCGGAATCGTTCAGGCTTCGGACGAGGTGCGCGCATGGGACCGAGATTTGAGGAGCAAGCGCCAGTTCGAGCCGGCGTTCCGGCGGATCAGTGTGCCGAGCATCGACTTGCCGAGCCAGGCGAGGAGGCGGTTCGTCAGGCCGGGGATGACGATGACCGCGCCGCGTGCGAGCGCTTCGAGAGACGCGCGCACGACCGCATCGGAGGACATCCAGAGGAAGTCGGGGATTTGCGCGCGGTTGAACGAAGAAAAGGCAGGGGTGTCGTGGAACTCGGTGCGGGTGAAGCCGGGGCAGAGCGCCTGCACGGTCACACCCGTGCCCTCGAGCTCGGCGTGGAGGGCTTCGGAGAAAGCGTTGAGATAGGCTTTGGTGGCGGCGTACGTGGCGTTTCCGGGCGTCGGCCACCAGGCTGCCACGGAGGAGACGTTTACGATGCCGCCCGCGCCGCGCGCGATCATGCGCGGCAGCGCGGCCCGCGTCAGGCGCATCGTGGCGAGCACGTGCACATGCACCATGTCCAACTGACCCTTGAGCGGCAGGTCGGCGAAGCGCCCGACCGTCCCAAACCCCGCATTGTTGACGAGCAGGTCGAGCGTGTCGCAGTCGATGAGGCGGGCTTCGACGCGGGCGACCCCCTCGTCCGTGGCCAGGTCGGCGGCCAATGCCTCGGCCGCTACGCCCTGCTGCGTGCGGAGCTCCTCGGCAAGCGCGGCCAGGCGTTCCACCCGGCGGGCTACGAGGATGAGGTCATAGCCCCGCTCGGCCAGACGGCGGGCGAAGACGGCTCCGATCCCGCTCGAAGCGCCGGTGATGAGCGCGGTTTTTTTCTCAGGAGGTTGCATGATCTGTCTCGTATGGCATGAATCGATGGGCTGTGCCGGCTGCATACCCCTCACGCTCCAACTCCCCGATGCCCGGATGCTGCAGCGCCCTCATTATAAGAACTGCGATCTCGAAAGCAAGGGGGAAGGTCCCCATCCGTGCATCGCCGTCAAGAGAGCACCGTGTGTCCGGCTTCCGCGAGCGTCCGTACGGCGCGGTCAAGCGTCTCGGCGCGGACGAGCACGTAGTCGGTGTCGAAGGTGGAGAGGGCAAAGAGCGAAAGCCCGGCGTCGGCGAGTGGTTCGGCGAGAGCCGCCAGGATGCCGGTCAGTGCGAAGTCTAGGGGGCCGTGAATCTTGAAGGCGCGGAAGCCGCGCTCGCATCGCACGCCGGGCGGGACGGCGGTCTCCGCGCATACGACGGATAGCTCATCCGGCGTTCGCGTGACCGAGGCCAGGGGGCCCGCATCGGCCCATGAGGGGTGCTCGGCATCGGGCGCGAGGCGGCAGACGGCGAGCCGGGGCGGGAGGATCGACAGGGTGAGCGAGACGCCGCGTGACATGGCCATCGGAGAGAGGGGCGGAGGAGTACGGCGTCCGCCCCGGGATTACGTCTGGATCACGCCGGGGTTGAACGCCGCCATCTCGGGGTTGTGGTCGGCCATCGCGATGCCCCGGCTGATCCACCGGCGCGTGTCCACCGGGTCGATGATCTCGTCCACCCACAGGCGGGCGGCGGCGTATCGGGGCTTCGTGTGCGCCTCGTACTTCTTTTCGATGGAGTGGAGCAGCGCCTGTTGCACCTCCTCCGACGGCGCTTTGCCCTGACGTTTGAGCTTCGCCAACTGGATCTGAAGGAGCACCTTCGCGGCCTGCTGCCCGCCCATGACGGAGATCTTGGCCGTGGGCCAGGCGAGCATCAGGCGCGGGTCGTAGGCCCGCCCGCACATGGCATAATTGCCCGCGCCGAACGAGTTGCCCACCACAACGGTGAACTTCGGCACGACCGAGTTGGCGACGGCATTGACCATCTTTGCGCCGTCCTTGATGATGCCGCCGTGCTCGGCGCGCGTGCCCACCATGAAGCCTGTCACGTCCTGGAGGAAGACGATGGGGATGCGCTTCTGATTGCAGTTCATCACGAAGCGCGCCGCCTTGTCCGCCGAGTCGGAATAGATGACGCCGCCGGCCTGCAGCTCGTCGGTGTGCGCCTTCTTGCCGGCCTTGGCCTTCACGGTGATGCGCTGGTTGGCCACGATGCCCACGCTCCACCCGTCGATGCGGGCATAACCGGTGAGGAGGGTCTGGCCGAAGCGGGCCTTGTATTCGGTCCACGAACCGGCGTCGACGATGCGGGCGAGGACCTCGCGCATGTCGTAGGGCTGGTTGCCGCTCGTGGGCATGAGGCCGTAGATCTCCTCCGGGGCGAAGGCGGGGGGGACGGGCGCGATCCGGTTGAAGCCGAAGTGCGGGCGTGGGCCGAATTTGCTCACGAGGTCGCGGATCGTGGCGAGGCACGTCGCGTCGTCGGGCATTTCGTAGTCGGTCACGCCGGAGACCTGCGAGTGCGTGGCCGCGCCGCCGAGCGTCTGGATGTCCACGTCTTCGCCGATGGCCGCCTTCACGAGGAAGGGACCGGCCAGGAAGACCGACCCCGTGCCGTCGACGATGAGGGCTTCGTCGCTCATGATGGGCAGGTAGGCTCCGCCCGCCACGCAGTTGCCCATGATGGCGGCGATCTGCGGGATGCCCCGGCTCGACAGGATGGCGTTGTTCCGGAAGATGCGTCCGAAGTGCTCTTTGTCGGGGAAGATCTCATCCTGCATGGGCAGGTAGACGCCCGCCGAATCGACGAGATAGATGATCGGGAGGTGGTTCTCGAGCGCGATCTCCTGGGCGCGGAGGTTCTTCTTCGCCGTGATCGGAAACCATGCGCCCGCCTTCACGGTGGCGTCGTTGGCGACGATGAGGCACAGCCGTCCACTCACATGGCCGAGGCCCATCACCGTGCCGCCCGCCGGGCAGCCGCCCTCCTCCTCATACATCCCGTCTCCGGCGAAGAGCCCGAGCTCCATGAAATCATCGGCGTCGTCGAGGAGCGCGGCGATGCGCTCGCGGGCGGTCATCTTGCCGCGCTGGTGCTCGCGTTCGATGCGTTTCGGGCCGCCGCCGAGCCGGATCCGCTCCGCATCGGCACGCAACGCTTCGAGCAGGCTGCGATAGTGTTCGGCCCGCTTCTGAAACGAAGGCCGGTCCGTGGGCGCGGGCGAGCCGAGGGTGGAGCGATCGACGGAGGGGGTCGGCATACGGGCAAAAGGGTTGAACCAGAAGGGAGGGCGTGCGAAACCGGCTCTTCACTCATGAGACGGGCCGGAGGCCGGGAAGGGGGCGAAGTTACCGTCCTTCCGGGCCAAAAAAAAGCCCGACCACGAGGGCCGGGACTAAAGATACCTACCGGAGCCGGCATCTGATCGGACAAGGCCGACGTGTCCGCCTTACAGTAAGGCAGAGATTTTCTGAAAGATCTCGGAACGCGGCTCGCCCGTCTTCTCGTGAATCAGGGTTACCATTTTATCTAGATTGCCACGCGCCTTTTTCATCTCTTTGTCCCCGAAATCGTATTCGCTCCAGAGGGTCTGGATCTGAGCTTTGACGCGCCCCCAGCTTTCATTCATACTCGCGGTCGCCATGATGCCTCCATTGGGTGGGTTGTAAAATCTCTTGGAGTAGTTTTGACCACGCGAAGGGGGGACAGGTTTCCATTTTGACGTAATCTTCTTCGCAAGACGTGGCCCTTTCCCGGCGAGGGGCGTATAGGCCGGCTTGTCTTTCGAAGGAATTACATTCCTGCGGTCAGGCGATGCCAGAACATCAGGATGAAGACCGTCACCCAGAGCAGGTGCCCGATGCCGGTAAACATGCTGATCTTCCGTTGCGCCAGGGCCGCCGCATCCGTCCGTTCCTCCTGGAGCGCATGCCGCATCGCCCGCCACTGGGGGCGGAGCCCGAGGTAATGGAGGGCGATCATAATGAGCACCAGAAGCATGCCCGTGTGAATGTTTGGGCCGTAGTTGGCGGGCCCGCCCGTCACGAAGGCGCCGAGGCCGAAGACGAACGCGAGGAGCAGGAAGATGCCGATTTCCCGGATGCCCCGATCCAGATTCTCGGCCACCGTCGTCGCGGCGTCGTGGTCGAGGGCAAGCAGGAGCCGGGTCTGCGTGCCGAGCCGGAGGGTGAGCCCGAACCACGCGGCGGCCATGAGGACGTGAAGGACGACGAACAATGCCTGGAGAAACATGGCTGTTGTGCGGTAGGTGGGGAAAAGCGTTGCACAAGATAGGGCTTCCCCGCCGAAGACCCGAAGTTTCTCGCGCCGTGCGCGCGTTTCTCCTCGAAGAATTCAGGCATCTCCGCCGGGGAGCGAGAGCCGGCGGAGCAACTTGCGCTTGGCTATGGGCAGCACCGTGGGCTCGTACGGGAAGTCGAGCGCCGTCTCGATGAGATACGTGGCCGGATTGGGGAACTCCCGGCGTTCCGCCAGCAGATCGAGCTTAACCACCTGCGGCGCCACGTCAACACCGGCGTATTCGATGGTTTTGACGTGCGTGGTCTTCAGGCTACGGAACCGTTCCTCCGCACTCGTGAAGATGGACAGGTGGTACTGGAGAATGTACATGCGTCGGGAACGCCGGTCGGGCACGAGGAGGTAGCCTTCCTCCACGTACGAGGGCACCAGCCCCACCTCTTCGATATAGAGATGATCCTCGACGAATTCGAAGATCGTGCGCCCCTCCTCGATGGCGTCCTGGATCAGCGGAAGGGCCCACTGGATGAGCTCCTCGATGAGGCCCATGTGCCCCGTTCCCAGTTCCGGCTTTTCGAATAGCACCTCGCGCGTCTCCGGGTCAATGCCCTTGAGAACGCCCGGCAGGGACTTCTGAAGGTCGTCGAGGCTGCCGAGAAGACGCCGGAGAGCGCCGTGCACCTCGACGAGTTCGCCCAGGTGCGGGTAGATGATGTTTCGCGAGAACGCTCCGCGTATCCGTTTCAGGTGATCGAGTATCCGGTACTGAGCGCCCTCGAAATCAGCGCCGGCGCTCAGGAAAAGATCGAGGCTGAGTCGGGACATATCGCTACCTTTACGGTTGTCAACTTCGAAAAGCACAAGCTGTGTTTTCTGAGGGAAATAGTCAACGCAATGCGCCGACCGAGGTTCTTGTCCACCGCTTTCGACGAACTGGGGCGCCGGGCCTCAAGCAATTGTTTATCAATCGTATCGACCGGGCGGACGCGAGCTAAAGACAGGCGTCGAACGGCCGGGCGGATGACGGAAAAAAAGGCAAGCGTCGGAGCTTTTCAAGGCGCGCCGCCCGAGCGAAGCGCGTCCGATCGGGCAGCGGGAGGGGCGCGTGTTTGAACTTTGCTTGATTCCGAAGCGAAACGGCGGGAGCGGCGTTCAAAAGGTGTTCATCCGACGTTCGACGGGCAGCCGGGATGCTCGCGGGGATCGTCTCCGCGCGTGCGGGCGCTGAGGGAGGCCGTGCCGGATTCGTCGGCGTTTGCGACACCGATTTCTCATGCGGAGGCACGACCATGACGGCTCTATCCTACACCCACGGCGTTTCCCGGACCCCGCTTCTCGGCGAAACCATCGGCGACAACCTCCGGCGCACCGTCGCGCGCTTTCCCCACCGCGAAGCCTTCGTCGACAGTTCCCGGGGGGTGCGCCTGACGTACCGCGAGCTGTGGGACGCCGTCGATCGCGTGGCGCGCGGGCTGATGGCGCTCGGCGTGGCGCGCGGCGACCGCGTGGGGATCTGGTCGCCGAACCGGCACGAGTGGGTGCTCGTGCAGTTCGCCACGGCGCGCATCGGGGCCATCCTCGTCAACGTCAATCCCGCCTATAAGACTTCCGAGCTTGCGTACACACTCCGGCAGGCCGGAATCAGCCTGCTCATCATGGCGCAGGGCTTCCGGAAGACGGACTATCGCCCCATGATCGAAGAGGTGCGCGGCAAGTGTCCGGCGCTTCGGCGCGTGATCCTCTTCGAGGACGACTGGGACGAGCTGCTCGCGCGCGCCGAGACGGTGACCCCGAACGACTTGCGCGCGCGCGAAGCCCTCCTGCAGTTCGACGACCCCATCAACATCCAGTACACCTCGGGCACGACGGGGCGTCCCAAAGGCGCGACGCTGACGCATCACAACATCCTGAACAACGCCTTTTTCGTCGGCGAGGCCCTCCGCTACACGGAGCGCGACCGGGTGTGCATCCCGGTGCCGTACTATCACTGCTTCGGCATGGTGCTTGGCAACCTCGCCTGTGTCACGCACGGCGCGTGCATGGTCATCGCCGGCGAAGCGTTCGACCCGGAGGCCGTGCTCGCCACCGTCGAGGCAGAGCGCTGTACGTCCCTCTACGGCGTCCCCACCATGTTCATCGCCGAACTCAACCACGAGCGCTTCGACGCCTACGATCTGTCCTCGCTCCGCACCGGTATAATGGCGGGCGCGCCGTGCCCCATCGAGACCATGCGCGAGGTCATGAGCCGCATGCACATGCCCGAGGTGACCATCGCCTACGGCATGACGGAAACCTCGCCCGTCTCGACCCTCACGGCCCCCGACGACCCCGTCGAGAAGCGGGTGACCACCGTGGGGCGTGTGTTGCCGCACGTGGAGATCAAGATCGTCGATCCCGGGAGCGGGGCCGTCGTGCCGCGCGGGGAGCGGGGGGAGCTTTGCACGCGCGGATACAGCGTGATGCGGGGCTATTGGGACGATGAAGCCGCCACGCGCGAGGCCATCGACGAGGCGGGATGGATGCACTCCGGCGACCTCGCGGTGATGGACGAGGAAGGGTACGTCGGCATCGTCGGGCGCATCAAGGAAATGATCATTCGCGGAGGAGAGAACATCTACCCGCGCGAGATCGAGGAATATCTCATGCGGCATCCGGGCATCGAGGTGGCGCAGGTCATCGGCGTGCCCTCGGAGAAATACGGGGAGGAGGTGATGGCGTGGGTGAAACCCAGGCCCGGCGTCACGCTCACGGCAGAGGACCTTCACGCCTATTGCAAGGGCAACATCGCCACGTACAAGATTCCGAAATACTGGAAATTCGTGGAAGCCTTCCCGCTGACGGTCACGGGGAAGGTGCAGAAGTTTCGGATGCGTGAGATCGCCGTCCGCGAACTCGGCCTCGAACCGGTGACGGCGTGAAGGTTCGGGACGTGCCGTGTTTCGTAGTGGGAGGGCACGAACGCGAGCCCCTGACGCGAACCGAATGGGGGGTGGAGAGGTGTTGACGCGACCGGGGGGAGCCCATGACGGCGAACGCAGGGAGCCTCTTCAGAACGGATACGCGCCCAGTTCCTCGGCCAGGTCGGTGGCGGCGAAGTGGCGTCGCGGCTCGGCGAGGTCGTCGTCGGAGAGGTTCGGGGGGAGATGGGTAAGAAGCAGGCGCCTGGCCCGGGCGCGGGCGGCGAGGCGGGCGGCGTCGGCGGGGGAGGTGTGTCCGTAGCCCGGTCCGTTGGCCTCGTGGACGAGCACATCCGCCGCTTGCGCCAGGCGTTCGATGCTGTCGCTCGGCTCGGTGTCGCTCGAATACGTGACGACGCCGCCGGTGGCTTTGCTCTCCACGCGCACGCCCGTCACGGGCACGGTGTGCGTGCCCGGCGAGGCCGTCACGCGCCACCGGTCGTCTTCGAAGACCGGCGCGCCCTCCCGGTGGTCGATCTCCTCCCACACCAGTTCAGGGATCTCCCAGTGGCCGATGTTGAAGGCCGAGAGGCAGCGCCATGCCTGCTCGATGGCGGGCGCGATGCCGTAGACGGGAAGCGGCTCCGTGCGACCGGCCAGCCAGATCTTCTCGATGAAGAGCGGAAAGCCGCTGACGTGGTCCGGATGCTCGTGCGTGATGAAGAGGCCTGAGATCGTGCCGGGATCGAGGCCGGCCTTCAGGAGCCGCTGCACCACGTCGCCGCCACAGTCGATGAGAAACGTGGAAGGACCGTCGGAGAAGGCAAGCATGGCGGTGTGACGATGCGGGTCCGTCAGGGCCGCGCCGGTTCCGAGGAGATGAAGCGTGGGCATTGCGGCGTGCGTGGGATGAGAGGGGATTCGACGTCCGTAATCTACGGAAATGCGGGCGTTTCCGGGACGCGGGCGGCTATCTTTTGCGCCGCACGGTATAGTCGGTCAGGTCGATGAGCGCGTCGCGGGCTTCGGTGGGAGGGAACGCGGCAAGGAGGTCGCGGGCTTCCCGGGCGAGCTCGGTCATCCGCTGCCGGGCATAGGCAATGCCGCCCGTCTCCTCGACGAACGCCCCGACGGTCCGGATGTCGGCGCGGCTTTTCCTTTTCTTCCGAACGATCCGGAGGATGCGCTTCCGATCGGCTCGCCCCGATTCCCGGAGGGCGAAGATGAGCGGGAGGGTCAGCTTTTTTTCCTGAAGGTCGATGCCGAGCGGCTTGCCCACGTCCTGCACGCCGAAGTCGAAGAGGTCGTCGCGGATTTGAAAGGCGAGGCCGAGCTTCTCTCCGACGACGCGCATCCGCTCGATGTCCTCGGCGTCGTCGGTGGCGCTGATGGCCCCGCACGTCGTGCACGCGGCGATGAGGGAGGCGGTCTTGTCGGAAATGATGCGGAAGTACGTCTCCTCGTCGATGTCGAGGTGACGGGTCTTTTCGATCTGAAGGAGTTCCCCCTCACTCATGCGCCGGACGGCGTCGGAAACGGTATGGAGGAGCGGATAGTCGTGATGATCGAGGGCGAGGAGAAGGCCCCGGCTGAGGAGGAAGTCTCCCAGGAGCACGGCGATCTTGTTCTTCCACAGCGCATTGATCGAGAAGAGCCCGCGCCGTCGTTCGGCGTCGTCGACCACGTCGTCGTGGATGAGCGTGGCCGTGTGGAGCAGTTCGACGAGCGCCGCGCCCCGGTAACTCGACTCCGAGATGCCGCCGCAGGCTTTCGCCGAGAGCAGGACGAGGATCGGGCGGATGCGCTTGCCTTTCTGATGGAGGACGTATCGGATCACCTTGTCGAGCAGGCCCACCTTCGTGCGCATCGCGCCCCGGAAATACCGGCGGAAATGAGCGAGTTCGGCTTCGACGGGGCGGCGCACGTCGGCGAGGGTGATCGTGCGCGTCAAGGGTGCAAAGGCGCTCGCGGGCGCGTCCGTTTCCGGCTGCGCCGGGGGGAGGTCAGGCATGAACAAACCTGGCTTTCAATTTTTTTTGAAACTTGACGATCATATACGCCCCCTCGGAAAAGAAGTTTGGAGCCGTCGGGGTTCGGGAGGAATTTCGGAGGGGGCGCCGCGTCCGGGAAGCGGCGTCATCCGAAGCGGTACGGGTTGCGGCGAAGGAGCGCGAGGAAGAACGGCGCGCCCGCGAGCGCCGTGATGATGCCCACGGGGAAATCCTGCGAGGGCAGGATGGCGCGCGCGCCGAGGTCGGCCCACAGGAGGAAGACGGCCCCGGCAAAGAAGCTCATGGGCACCACGCGGCGGTGCGATACGCCTACGAGCGCGCGCACGGCATGCGGCACGATCAGGCCGACGAAGCCGATGGCCCCGGAGACGGCCACGAGCGCGCCCGTGACGAAGGCGGCCAGCAGGATGAGAAGGCGCTTGACCGTCTCGACGGGCACGCCGAGGTTGAAGGCGGGTTCCTCGCCGGTGAGAAGTGCGTCGAGCGGGCGGGCGAGGGCCGTCAGACACACGAGGCCGAGCACGGCGGTGAGGGCGGGAAAGGGGAGCAGGCTCCAGTGCGCCCCGTTGAGCGAGCCGAGCAGCCAGAAAAGCACGGCGCGGAGCCGGTTCGGATCGGGCGAGACGAGCGTGATGAACGACGTGAGGGACGCCATCAGCGCGGACATCGCCACACCGGCCAGGAGCAGCCGCGCCACCGAGACGCGCGTGCCGGTGCGCGCCGTGAGGTAGACGACGGTGATCGCGAGCCATCCGCCCAGGAAAGCGGCAAGAGGCATCGTGAGCGCGCGCGTGAGCAACGGCGGCAACAGGCCGAGGAAGAAGAGGGAAGCGCCCGCCGAGGCGCCGCTCGAAATGCCCAGGATGTACGGCTCGGCCAGCGGATTGCGCACGAGCGCTTGCATCGCTACGCCGATGATGGACAGGCCGCCGCCGACGATCATCGCCAGGAGCGCGCGCGGAAACCGGAGCTGCCACACGATCTGCTCCACCGTAGCGTCGGGCGCCGCGCCGCCGGCGAAAGGCAGACGGCTTCGGAAAACGCCGAGCACGTCCCTGAAGGGGATCGACTCGCTTCCGAAAGAGACGGCCGCGACCGTCGAGACGACGAGGAGCGCCGCGAGGAGCAACGCGGTGACGACGGGTTTCCTCATGGACGTTCCTCCGTCGCTTCCGCCGCGAAGAGCGAAGGGTGAAGCCGGGCGGCCAGCCGCCGCGCTCCCTCGACGAGCCGGGGACCCGGACGCAAAAACAGGTCGGGCGCGAAGCTGAAAACCCGCCCGTCACGGATCGCAGGGACGACGGTCCACGTCGGGTGAAGTTCGAGGAGGCGGGCGGGATCGTAGTCTTCCCCGAACGCGCCGACGATCACGTCCGGAGCGGAGGTGAGGACGAACTCGTCGCTGAGGATGGGCGCTTCCGTCGTGAGATCCTCGGTGATGCTCTGCCCTCCGGCGAGGAAGATGAGTTCGTGGATATAGCTTTCCGGTCCGAAGGCGAAGAGCGTGCCGTCGCCGATGAGAAAGAGCACGCGGGGCCGCTCCTCGATGGCTTCCGAGCGCGCGCGGAGGTCCTCGACGAGCCGCTGAAGCGAGTCGGCGGCGGCACGGGCGTGCGCGGCGGCGCCGAGGAGGTCGCCCGTCGTGCGAAGGACGCGCATCACGTCGCCGAGCCGTTGAAAAGAGAAGAAGACCATCGGGATGCCGAGCGCGGCGAACGTCTCGGCGTCGCGGGGATTGTTGATCTGCGTGACGCCCATGACGACGTCGGGACGCAGCGCGGCGACGGCTTCGAAGTTCATCGGGAGGGCGCTGAAACGGGGGAGCGTATCGACCGCCGGCGGGTAGTCGTCCGCCGTCGTCACGCCGACGAGCTTGCGGCCCGCTCCGGCGGTGAAGACGATCTCCGTCAGGCTCGGCGCGACGGTCACCACGCGGGCGATGGGCTGCCGCAGTTCGACGGTTCGTCCGAGGTCGTCGGTGAACGCGCGCACCTCTCCGCCCGAGGGGGCCGGCGACTTCGCACATCCGAACACTCCGGATGTCGCGAGGGCGAGAAAGACGAAAAACGCTCGAAAAGGGTTCATTCGAGGGGTTGCGTGCAAGGGTTGGGAACGACTAAACGGGCATGTAAGGGTGGGCGGTGCGTGTTCCGGGGAGCACGGGTTGTCGAAGACGATACCCGGGCAACGCACGATTTCGCCCGGAGGACGATAGGGCATGGGGGACCCAAAATACAATCGCGCGCCGTATGTTTGCGGATCATTCACCGACGAGGGCATTTATGCGGATCACGGCTATCCTCAACCCGGCGGCGCGGAACGGAACGGCGGGACGCCGACGGGCGAAGCTCGAGGCGGCTTTCCGCGCGGCGGGATTGCCGGTGCGGTGGGCGATGACCGAGGGGCCGGGGCACGGGGCAGCCCTTGCTCGCGCGGCGGCGGAGACGTCGGACGCGGTGATTGCCGTCGGGGGCGACGGTACGGTCCACGAGGTCGGACGCGGGCTGATCGAGGGCGGTGGAAGCGCGGCGCTCGGCGTGGTTCCTTTCGGCACGGGCAACGACTTCGCCCGCGCGCTCCGGATGCCGGGGTCCGCCCGGGCGGCGATACGGGCGCTCGCCCACGCCGAGATCGTCGCGGTGGATTACGGACGGGTGCGATGGCGGGAGGAAAGCGACGTGCGCGAAGAGGTGTTCGTGAATGCGATGGGGCTCGGCTTCGATGCGCGGGCGGCGGATGAGGGCGCTCGGACGAAGCGCCTGCCGGGTCTCTCGGCATATCTCCTTGCCGTGTTTCGGGCGCTTCGCCGGCGCGTGGAGCCCGGGGCGCGCCTCTTCGTCGGAACGCCCGAACATCCCGGCGCGCCTCTCTTCGACGGGAAGCTCCTCTTCGTCACGGCGGGCAACGGCTTCAGCTCCGGCGGCGGCTTTCGCCTCACGCCTCGGGCCTCGCTCACCGACGGCCTCCTCGAGGTGCTCGTCGTCGAAGCCGCCCCGACGCGACGGATCCTCTCCATCCTGCCGTTTGCCCTGTGGGGACGGCATCTCGGCTTTCGCGAGGTGCACGCCCACCGCGTCTCCGCCTTCTTCGCCGACCTCGACGCACGCGTGCCCCTGCACGCCGACGGCGAGGTGCTCAGCCGCGCGGCCAGGGGCATCGCCGTCGAGGTGGCGCCGGGAGGGTTGCGCGTGCTCGTTCCACAGGGAACCGGGAGCGCCTGGGCGGTTCCGGGGGTGAAAAATGCTTCGTAGCTGTGCATTTTTCGTCAAACCGGGCTCCGAACCCATTCGGGCGGTCGACGTACACCATCTTTTCCCGGCAGATCGTATCTTCGAACCATGGACGGAACGCAAAAAGAACAGGTGATTCGCCGTCTCGAAGCGCGGGTCAAGGAGACCGTGCCTCCGAGCGTCGGCGGTGAGCGGCGGTTGCACGACGCATTGCACCGCATGGTGAACGCGGGGGCGTGCCGCTTTGGCGTCTGCGCGGACAAGCCGGACGAGATGGGTTTTTCGGCCTGTGAGCTGGCCCCTCCGCTTGCGCGTATGATCGACCACACGGCCCTCAAGCCCGACACCACCGAGGCGCAGATCCGCAAGCTGTGCGACGAGGCGCGACGGTACTGTTTCGCCTCGGTCTGCGTCAACCCGTGCTATGTGCCGCTGGCAGCCGAGGAATTGCGGGGCACACCCGTCGCCATCTGCACCGTCATCGGCTTCCCCCTCGGCGCGACGCAGACCGCCACGAAGGTGTTCGAGGCCGAGCTGGCCATCCGCGACGGAGCAACCGAGCTCGACATGGTGCTCAACGTGGGGAAGCTCAAGAGCGGGGCGTTCGAGTATGCGGAGAACGACATCCGGGCCGTCGTCGAGGCGGCGCACCGGCAGGGCGCGGGGGAACGCATCATCGTCAAGGTGATCCTCGAGACCGCGCTTCTGACGAATGAGGAGAAGGTGATCGCTTCGGTGCTTGCCCGGAATGCCGGGGCCGACTTCGTCAAGACCTCGACGGGCTTTTCGAAAGGCGGGGCCACGGCCGCCGACGTGGCGCTGATGCGCCGGGTGGTCGGGCGCGGTATGGGCGTAAAGGCTTCCGGCGGCGTTCGCTCACGGGAGGACGCCGAGAGCATGATCGCGCACGGGGCCACCCGCATCGGGGCGAGCGCTTCGGTCGAGATCGTGAAAGGACTCGTCGCCGGCGGCGACGGCTATTAATCGGAGGAGCGGCGGATGGTGCGGAAGATGAAAGGCGCCCGGCACGTGCTCCTGGGTCTGTGGATCGGCGCGGCGCTCTCAATGAGCGCGTGCTCCGGCAGCCGAAGCGCCGCCGGCCCCGAGCCGTCGAGCGACGACACGGCGGCCGAAGAGATTCGCCTCTCCGACTACGAAGACTTCGATGCCGGGGCGTACCGGGATCGTCCGCCCGAGCGGTCCGTCTCCGTCGAACACGACGTCCCTTCCCGGCTGCTCGGCGGCCGGGTCGAGCAGGGCGCCGAACAGCTCGTGCAGGGCTATCGCATCCAAATCTACCAGTCGCTCGACAAAGAGGATGCTTTCGAGCGGGAGAACGAAGTGCTGGCGTGGTGGGAGACGGTGCCCGAAGCGGAACGTCCGCCCGGGCTCGGGCCGGATTTGCCGGTGTACGTGCGGTACCATCAACCCTACTATCGCGTACGGATCGGAGATTTCACGTCGCGAGAGGCGGCAGAGGAAGTGCTGGCGCTGGTCATGACGCGCTTCCCGGGGGCGTTCATCGCTCCGGACATGGTGCACGTGGTGCGGTGAAGAGCGGCTTCGGGGGAAAGAAGGGCGCGAGGATCAGGAGGCGATGCCGGGCAGTTCGTTGACGGCAAAAGCGATGACCAGCGCAAGACTCAGAAAGCTGAGGATCACGGCGATGACCTCGAAAGAGAGCCGAACCGTGGTGGGGCGTTCCTCCGATGCGGAAGGAGCCGGAAGGTGGGGCGCGAGGTTCGTGTGGGTCATGTCAACCTCCGTCAGGGTTTGAGCTTTCGGTGGGAAGGGGAACGGACCGAAGACTTGGCAAAGATGATGCCTGATTGAACATGTTGTGAAGACGAAAAGCGCTGCGAGCAGTCCGCCGGCGTCTTCACTCGGGGGGAAAGGGCCGATGTTTCCGTCCGTGGGCACAGGGAAAGGGACGGCGCAGAGGGCGGGATTCATGAAGTGCGTGCGGCGGCGCGTCCGCTTCCGAGGACATTCACCGGGAAGAAGTGGCGACCGGCGAAGACAAGAAAAGCCTCTCCTGTGGGGACACAACCGGGCTTTCGTGGAGAACGTCCCGGCCCCCGGAGAGGCTCTGATCATGCGGGCTCGAGGATCTCACCCTGCGGGCACTAAAAGGCTTTCCGCTCACACGATCGTCGGTATGGCCTTGCCCGAAAAGGGGAACTGCGATCCCAGGTATTTCAGCCCTGTTTAGACAGACAACGGAGGGAGCGGGTCTGGTCGAACTACCTCAAACGGCTCCCTGTCTGTATCCACCGAGATGAGACTCTCGGTATAAAAAAACCCCGTCGCACGCGAATGAAGCACAAAAGGCGGGATGAATGATCACCTGCCTGCTTCATCCGCGTGGACAGGGCAAACTCACCAAGGTGAGCGGGTTGTGATCACCCATTATTGAAACCCCCTTACCCTACAACTGCAGGGTATGACCAATATATCGCAGGGCGGTGGACCCTGTAAATGGGGAATGACCCTATTGAGGCATGGGCATTTTTCCCAGAACAGGAGATGGCCGAGCCGCGGATCAGAGGCGGATGAAGTCGCGGAGCACGGGATGGGCACGGAGGGCGGCTGCCTCGTCGGGTGTCGGGCGCATCGGGCGGTCGCGATCGCAGGGGACGAGGCACACGAAGCCGAGCGGCGCGTCGGAGGCGGCGCGGAACTGATGCCAGGTCATAGGGGGGACGTGGACGAGATCGAACGGGGTCACCGGGGCGACGGTCTCGCCCACGAGCACCCGGCCTTGTCCCCGGAGGACGAAGACGGCATGGGGATGTTCGTGGCGCTCGAACGTGGAATGGCCGCCGGGCGCGATCTCGAAATATCGCACCTGGGTGGGAAATTCCGCCGTTCCTTCGAAGAGCACCTGGCGCGTGATGTCCCTGAAATGTGTGCCTTCGGGTTTGTAAACTTTTACCGGAACGTCGTCCCAGCGAAACCCGGATGCGGTTTGATGGAAACGTCGGACGGGGGCGGGGTTGTTCTCGGCGTCCATGGGGCAAACCTCAGGGCTGGAGGGGCGTCGAGAGGGCGGCCCGGGCGATGCCTTCGGTGAACGCGCGTGTGCGTTCGAGCAGCGCGTCTCCGGCTTCGAGCAGACTCCCGCCGATGAGCAGGATGGCGTCCGTCCCGAACGTCTCGACGAGTTCGGCGGCCCGCTCGACCTGCATCCCGCCCGCAGGCACGGGGAAAGCCGGGCGAAACGGGGGCCACGGGCATCGGAGCGCCTCGGCGACGTCGAGGCAGACGTCGCGGGGAAAGCTGAACCGCCCGCCGTAGTTGGCGAAGATGACGGCGTCGGCCCCGAAGAGCCGGAAGAGCTTGCCCGGCAGCAGGTCGGGTCGCATCCGTGCCGCGCCGGTGAAGCTCGGGTGCGCCAGCACGGGCACGTCGAGCCGGCGGTGCGTCAACTCGTGGAAGAAGGGCAATCCCACGAGCATGGGCGCGACCATCACCGCCTCGGCTCCGGCCTTCCGCGCGAACTCATATTGCCGGAGGATGGTCTCGGGCGTGCCGGAGAGGTTGGGCACGTAAACCGATCGCGCGCCGCTTCGGGCCGACCCTTCGGCGACGGCGTCGAGACAGGCACGGACGCGCGCCTCGAAGGGGCAGAACGGGTGGTCGGCGAGGTAATGATCGTCCTTGATGAGGTCGACGCCGCCCTCGGCAAGCGTGCGGCAGAGGGCAGCCGTCTCCTCGACCGACAGGCCCACGGGCTTGAGGGCGGAAGCCGTCAGCGGGCGCTCGTGGATGCCGAGGCGCGCCCGCAGGCCCTCGATGCCGAAGCGCGGCCCGCGGAAAAGCGAGGCCAGCGGCTCCGGCAGCGTGAAATCGTCGAGTCGGACGCCGGCGTGCATGGAACTGTTGCCGAAGAGCACGTTGAGGAACTGCGCGGGGTCGGCGGCGGCGGTGTGCACGGGCAACGCCAGCGTCACGCGGAAGCCGCCGGCGGGATCGGGGACGGGGGCGCTCCGACGGCCCATCATGTGCGCGCGCACGAACGGGTAGCGCAGGCCCACCACGCGCGGCGTCTCGATGGTCTGTTCCAGGTGCACCGCTTCGGCAAGTGCTTCGGCGCCGTCTGCCGCGACGTCGAGGTGGTACGTAGCTTCGAAATAATCCATCCGGGATCCGGCTTCATGCGTAAAAACGAGCCCTCGTGCGCGGCGGGGCAGGCAACTTCGGGCGAGAGGGCGGCGGCGCTCACACGGTGACTTCAGGCTCGTAACACATGCGCGCGCTGTAGGCGGCGCCGATGATGCCGGCCTCGTTTTGAAGGAGCGCCGGCGTCAGGTCCGCCTGCGTCTTGAGATGACCGGAAAACTTCTCCCATTTCTTCGGCCGACTGATGCCGCCGCCGATGATGAGGAGGTCCGGCGCGAAGAGAAACTCGACGTGTTCGAGGTACCGTTGAAAGCGTCGCGCCCAGGCCTTCCAGGGGAGGTCGTCGCGTTTGCGGGCGCTGTCGGCGGCGTGAGATTCGGCGTCGCGCCCGTCGAGTTCGAGGTGGCCGAGTTCGGTGTTCGGGACGAGGATCTGATTGATGAAGAGCGCCGAGCCGATGCCGGTGCCGATGGTGAGGACCATCACGAAATCGTGCCGGTCACGGCCCGCGCCGAAAGCCATCTCGGCCACGCCGGCGGCGTCGGCGTCGTTGAGCACGAAGGTCCGGCAGCCCGTTTTCTCCTCGATGAGCCGCGCCGCATTGACGCCGATCCATCGCCGGTCGATGTTTGCAGCGGTGAGCACCGTCCCGTGCTTGACCCGCCCCGGGATGGTGCATCCGACGGCGCCTTTCCATTCGAAATGCTCGACGATTCGATGCACGGCCTTGACGACGGCCTTGGGCGTGGCGGGCTTCGGTGTGGGGATGCGGAAGCGTTCCGCCGCCAGGGTTCCATTCACGATGTCCACGGGCGCGCCCTTCACACCCGATCCTCCGATGTCGATGCCGAGGATTTTCAAGGATCCGAGGAGTTTTGATGACCGAAAGGGAGACGATTGACTTCGCCCGGCAAAGTACGGCGTCGCGCCCGGCGCGTCAAACGCTCATGCCGCGAAAGAAAGTAATGGAATCGGAATCAATTTAGCGCTTCTTTACCACGCCATTGAGCGCCATGCCCTATTTTATGGCGTTCGTCTTTCAACCCCAACCTGTCCGAAGAGGCCTTCTTCCCATGAAAAGATTTCTGCTCCTAGCCGCCCTTTTTCTGACGTTCGGTCTGAGTTCGTGCCAGTGCTCGGACAAGCCGCCCATCGGTCCCGTGGAAAACGCGCGCGCCTCGGTGGCTGCGCCGATGCCGCTCGTTTAGGACGCCCGACGTCTTCTCCGCTCGTTTTTGTGCTCCCTCACGCCATGTTTCTTTCGGATGAAAAGGTCGAAGAGATCCGCGCCGCCACGGACATCGTGGAGGTGGTGGGGGACTACGTGCGGCTGAAAAAGCGCGGAGCGAAATTCTGGGGACTATGCCCGTTCCACAGCGAGAAGTCGCCCTCGTTCAGCGTGGATCCCGAGCACAACCTTTTTTATTGTTTCGGTTGCCGGAAGGGCGGCGACGTGTACACGTTCGTCCGGGAGATCGAGGGCGTCGGCTTCTTCGAGGCGGCGAAGGCGCTTGCCGAGCGGGCGGGGGTGCCGCTGCCGGAAGACGCCGCGCAGAAGGAACGGGCCAACGAGGTCGAGTCGATCTATAACGCGCTGCTCTTTGCGGCCCGTTTTTTCTATATCCAGCTCACCCAGACCGAGGCGGGGAAGCCCGCGCTCGAATACCTGCGCGGACGCGGCTTCACGCAGGAGACGGTGGAGAAATTCAGGCTCGGATATGCGCCGGATGCGTGGGATCGGCTGCTCCGCGCGGCGGAGGCGAAGCACATCGGGGCGGAAACGCTCGAGAAGGCGGGACTCGTGATCCCGCGTCGGGAAGGCGACGGCTATTACGACCGGTACCGGGGACGCGTCATTTTTCCCATCCTCTCGCATGTGGGGAAGGTGCTCGGCTTCGGCGGGCGCATTCTGTCGGCGGATAAGGATCAGCCGAAGTACATCAACTCGCCGGAGACCAGGGTCTATAACAAGAGCCGGGTGCTCTACGGGCTGTACCACGGGAAACGGGCCATCCGGCGGCGCGAAGAAGTGATCCTCGTCGAGGGGTACACCGACGTGATCTCACTCCATCAGGCGGGCGTGGAGAACGTCGTCGCCGCCAGCGGGACGGCGCTCACGGCCGAGCAGGTGAAGGCGCTTCACCGGTATTGCCAACGCATCCTTCTGCTCTATGACGCCGATGCGGCAGGGGCCAGCGCCACGCTGCGCGGCATCGAACTCGGCCTCGAACAGGGCATGAGCGTCTATGCCGTGGCCCTGCCCGGCGGTGAGGATCCGGACTCGTTCGTGCGCGCGCACGGCGGAGAAGCCTTCGATGCGTACGTGAAGAAGCATCGCCAGGATTTCGTGGCGTACATGTATGCGCAGGCCCGGCGCACGGGCACGCTCGACACGCCCGAAGGGGAAGCCGGCACGCAACGGAGCATCCTCAGGGCGGTGGCGCGCATCCCCGACCCGCTCGTCCGGGAGTCGTACCTCCGGCGGGCCAGCGAGGTGCTCGGCGTGCCCGACATGCAGCTTCGGAGCGTGCTCGAAACGATCGGCCGAAACCACCGGCGCGAGGAACGCCGGCGCGCGCCTCGTCCGCCCGCCGCACCGGTCCCGTCTCCGCCTTCGGCGAGCGCGCCGCCGCGCCCGTCTCCCGCGCCCGCCGTGACCGTCGTGCGGGAACCGCTGCCTCAGGAAAAGATCCTCCTCCGGCTCATGATCGAGCACGGCGCGCCCATGATTGAGTTTATCCTCGGGCACATGGCGGAAGAGGAGTTCACCGAAGGTCCCGCCCGCGAGGTGGTGCGGCACCTGCTGACGATGTACGAGAACGACGACGTTCAGCCGAAGCGCCTCCTCGAGGGCGCGTACGGCCGGACGATCCAGAGCCTTGCCGTTGCCGTGATGGTGGATCCCTACGAGCCGTCGGAAAACTGGCAAAAGCGGCAGAACATCAACGTCCCGCGCATCAACGAGGACCCGGAAGAGACGGCCGCGAGCGCCATGATGATTCTCAAGCGCATCCGCGTCGACGAGGCCATCCGGCGGCAGAAAGACGCGCTCTTCCAGGCGCAGCAGCGCGGCGAGGACCTGCGCGCGCATCAGGAGCGCATGATGGCGCTTCACCGGCTACGGAGACAAATCGAAAACCGCGCCTTTCTGGGCACGGACACCGCTTGATCCCGGGGGGCGGCGCGCAGGGGCGGGTGTTCTTTTCTCGAAGGCAGAGCATCTTCCGAACCGGGCGCTCGTCTATGCCGACATCCCGCGATTCGGATGTGGGGAAAGGCCTGACGGTCCGGTGGTTGACTTGCCCACAGCCGATGCAGGGCAACCCCCGGCGATTTCGATGAACATACGCGCCTTTCTTAGAAGATTCCGCGCGCGACTTCGGGAAGCGTCCGGCAGCGTGCGTCGGCACTCGGGATCGCGTGATTACGGCGAGAGTACACATAAACGCCTGCCGTGGCACGTGATGGGGTGGCAAGGCATGAACGATCAACCCTTTTGAGATCAATCGAACGAATATGAGCATCAGAGAAGAAGCACGACACGTCGAGATAGAGCCGGTGAGCGGCAACGGGACGATGGGGGCAGCGCCGACCTCTGCCGTGCTTCGCGCCACCGCGCCTCGTCCGGTGCCGAAACGCGCCGGCCTAGACGACCCGAGGCTCTATTTCAACCGCGAGTTGAGCTGGCTCGATTTCAACTGGCGTGTGCTGCATCAGGCCCTCGATACGCGCACGCCGTTGCTCGAACGGGTGCGGTTCCTTGCCATCACGGCCAGCAACCTCGACGAGTTCTTCCGCAAGCGCGTCGGCGGGCTGAAGCGACAGGTGGCGGCGGGCGTGCACAAGCTTTCGCCCGACGGGCGGACCCCCGCCGAGCAACTCGAACTCATCAGCCTGGCCGTGCGGCCCATGTACAAGACCCTCACGGAAACCTGGGAGCAAACGCTCAAACCCCTCCTCCGTGACAGGGCGCACATCCACATCCGCGATTACGCCACGCTGAACCGGCGTCAGAAAGAGCGGCTCCACAAGTACTTCATGGCCAATTTCTTCCCGGTTCTGACGCCCCTCGCCGTCGACCCGGGGCACCCCTTCCCGTTCATCTCCAACCTGAGCCTTTCGCTGGCCGTGACGCTGCGCCATCCGAAACGCGGCACCGAGCACTTCGCGCGACTGAAGGTGCCCACGAACCGGGGACGGTGGATCGCCCTCGACGAGCCCGGGCATTTCGTGCCCATCGAACAGGTTATCGCGCACAACGCCCACGAACTCTTCCGCGGCATGGAGATCGTCAGCGTGCACCCCTTCCGCATTACCCGGAACGCAGACGTGCGGCGGGACGAGGAGGAGGCGGACGATCTCATCGAGATGATCTCGGACGAGTTGCGGGAACGTCGCTTTGCCAAGGTGGTCCGGGCCGAAGTGGACGCCCGCATGACGGACGAGATCCGCAGCCTGCTCATGCGAGAACTCGATCTGAAGGAGGAAGACCTCTATGACGTCGAAGGACAGATCGACCTGACCGACACGTTCTGGTTGGCCGATCTCGATTATCCCGAACACAAGTACGAACCGTGGGAGCCGGTCATCCCGACGCGACTGCTTCATGAGGGCGAGGCCAAGGATCGGCCGAACATTTTCGCCGTCATCCGGAACGACGATCTGCTCGTGCATCACCCGTACGAATCTTTTCGAGCCAGCACCCAGCGCTTCATCGAAGAGGCCGCCGTAGATCCGAAGGTGGTCGCCATCAAGCAGACGCTCTATCGCACCTCCGACGAGTCGCCCGTCGTGGACGCGCTCATCCGCGCCGCCGAGAGCGGCAAACAGGTGGCGGTGCTCGTGGAGGTGAAAGCCCGGTTCGATGAGCAAAACAACATCGAGTGGGGGCAGATCCTCGAAAAGTCGGGCGTGCACGTGACGTACGGACTCGTGGGGCTGAAGACGCACACGAAGACGACGCTCGTCATCCGCGAAGAGGCCGAGGGGCTGCGGGCCTATTGCCACATCGGCACCGGAAACTACAACCCGAAAACGGCGCGGCTCTATACCGACTTCGGGCTGCTCACGTGCGATCCCGACCTGGGATTCGACCTGATCAACCTGTTCCATTATCTGACCGGGTATTCGCCCGAACAGCATTATCGCAAGCTCGTCGTGGCCCCGCGCGACATGCGGAAGACGTTCCTCCGGCTGGTGCGCGGCGAGGTGGCCAACCAGAAAAAGCACGGCAACGGCCGCATCATCGCCAAGATGAATGCGCTCGACGACATCGAGATGATCCAGGAACTGTATCGCGCCTCGAAGGCCGGCGTTCAGGTCGATCTCATCATTCGCGGGCATTGCCGCCTGCGTCCCGGGCTGCCGAAGTTCAGCGAAAACATACGCGTGATCAGCATCCTGGGGCGGTTCCTCGAACACAGCCGGGTCTACTTTTTCGGCAACAACGAGGACCCGCGCCTGTTCATTGGCAGCGCCGACTGGATGCGCCGCAACCTGGACGACCGGGTGGAAGCCGTCGTGGAGGTGGAAAAACCACTGCTCAAGGCCCGCCTGATCCGGACGCTGCGCTTCGCCATGGCGGATCGGCGGACGGCGTGGGATCTCCATCCCGACGGCCGGTATGTGCTTCGGATGCCCTCGAGGCCGGAGGAGGAGGTCGGCTTTCAAGAAATCCTGATGCGACGCGCCCGCAACCGCACGCTCCGCGCGGATACGCCGTGGGACATCGACTGAGCAAGCCGGAGGCCGGCGCTTTCCCGGGAGGCGGGGACGAGGCGTCTTTGTGCCGCTTGCAAGGCCTCTGGAAACAGGAACATAAAAAGAGCAGGCGGCAACATTCTCCGCTTTCCGTCGTCATGTAACGTAGTGTTCCCCAGTTTATATGTTGTCATGATCGGCCGCCTCGAACATCGTCCCCTTTCTCTTCCAGAGCGGTTTGAGCGCCGTCGCGAAAGCTACCGCATGCGGATCCTGGCGTCGATGGTGGCAAGCCTGCTCGTCGTGCTTACGGCGGTTCGTCTTCCGATGTCTCAGTCACCGGTCAAGGTGGGATGGGAGTTCCCCCGGGACGAGCGAACGATTCAACTCGAAGACCTGCAGGAAGAACGTAAACCGGAGCCGGCCTCCGGTGTGCCGATCACGTTCTTTGCCGACCCCGAACCGGTGGAGCGAACCGAAGGTGTGGATCGGAACGTCGTGGAGGAGGCTTCGCCGGAAGAGCAAGCCCCGCCGTTGCCGGACGTCCCGATGGAGCGTATGGTGCTCGCGTTCGCCGAGAAGATGCCGACCATACAGGGCGGGCTCGGCGCATATTACATCAACATCGAGTACCCGCAGGCCGCCATCGCCGCGGGCATTCAGGGAAGGCTGATCCTCGACTTCATCGTCGAACCCGATGGACGCCCCACCTCCGTCAAGGTGCTCAAGTCGCTTCATCCGCTGTGCGACTCGGCGGCGGTGCGGGCGCTTCGAAAAACGCGCTTCATGCCGGGCCGTCAGAACGGCGAGGCGGTGCCCGTTCGGATGCGCCTCCCCGTCAGTTTCCGCCTCATCGACCTTTCCGGCAGCGACTCCACCGCCACCGCCACCGACACCTCCCACGCGCTCGATGGGTCGTTCTAAGGCGCGAGCGCCTGCGATCCGGACGTGTCGTCGGGGGGGCGCGCCTTCGGTCCATGTTTCCGAACCATCAGACGGGCTCGCCGGCGGGGAAGGGCGACGCGAGGGCTTCGCGGGAGGGGACCCCGGCAGCAGGCAACGGACGGCTTGCCGCCTCCCATGCGAGGAACGCTTCGAGGTCGGCGCGGACGGCGCGCACGACGGCGGAGACGACGGCCACGTCGTCGATGAAGCCAAGGCCGAAGAGGGCGTCCGGAAGGACGTCGGCGGGGTTGACGAAGTAGATGAGCGCGGCGACGGCGTAGAGGATGGAGGGCCACGGAAGGGCCCGGTATTCGTTCCGCACCCACGCGCGTGCGAGGCGGAGCAACGTGCGGAGGTCTTCCTTGACGCGGGTGAGCGCGCCGGGATTGTTCGCGAGCTTCGTATAGCCCGTGTGGATCAGCCGGGTCATGCGCGTGCGACGCTGAAGGGCTCGCCCCGCGCTACGGAGCGCCCGGTTCAGCCCCTTGCGCTCCCGCGCCGTCAGTTCCGTTTTCGAGAAGAAGGATTTCATGGCAGGGGTTTCGTGAATGTGAGGAATCGTACGGACCTCGCGCCGAAGCGTTTCCGGGACCGATGCGCGGAAGGGCAGCAGAGGCATGGACGGCGCGTGAGGCGGGTTCCCCGGACGAGCAATCCTGCGCCCCATGTCTTAACTTCCGGACGCCCCTTCGGGATACGGTCCTTTTCCCCACCATTCCAAAGAAACAGCCATGCCCGCCTTCGTTCGTGCCTCCGTTCTTTGTGTTCTTCTCACCCTCGCCGCCGTGCCCGGCCTCTTCGCGCAGGTTGCCGCCGAGGAGCCGACGATGGAGACGCTCGTCCCCGCCACGCCCGCCGAAGCCCGGCTCGCGAGCGTGGCCCGCCGAGAGGCGCTCCGCGAAGCGTCCCTCGTGCAAAACGTCGCCTTCCGGAACGTCGGGCCGACGATCATGAGCGGGCGGGTGGTCGACATCGACGCATGGCCCGAGGATCCGACCCACTTTTACGTCGCCTATGCCTCGGGCGGGCTGTGGAAGACGACGAACGACGGGCAGTCCTTCATCCCGCTCTTCGACGATCAGGCCGTGATGACCCTCGGCGACATCGCCGTCGACTGGAACCACGGCGAGGTGATCTGGGCCGGCACCGGAGAGAACAACTCGAGCCGCTCCTCCTACGCCGGAGCGGGCATCTATAAATCCACCGACGGCGGCGCGACGTGGACGCACATGGGCCTTTCGGAAACGCATCGCACGGGCCGCATCGTGCTTCACCCGGACGACCCGAACACGGTGTGGGTGGCTGCCGCCGGGCATCTCTATTCGCCCAACCCCGAGCGCGGGGTGTACAAAACGACCGACGGCGGCGCGACGTGGCGGCAGACGCTCTTCGTCGACGACAACACCGGGGCCATCGACCTCGTGATCGACCCGAGCGACCCGAACACGCTGTACGCCGCGATGTGGCATCGCGAGCGCCGCGCGTGGAACTTCGTCGAAGGCGGCGAAGGTTCGGGCATCTATAAATCCACCGACGGGGGCGAGACGTGGGCGCGCCTGACCACCGAAGGCAGCGGCTTCCCGACCGGGCCGCTCGTCGGGCGCATCGGCCTTGCGGTCTATCCGGGCGATCCGAACATCGTCTTTGCCGTGCTCGACAACTACAACCGGCGTCCGCCCGAGGCGGGAGAGGAGCAGCCCGCGCTCACCCGGGAAATGCTCCGCACGATGACGCGCGAGGCGTTCATGGACGTCTCCGACGAAGACCTCGAAGCCTTCCTCCGGGACAACGGCTTCCCCGAGAAATACACGGCGGCAAAAGTGCGGGAGATGATCCGGAAAGGCGAGATCATGCCCGTGTCCCTCGTCGATTACCTCGAAGACGCCAACGCGCAACTCTTCGACACGCCGGTCATCGGGACCGAAGTCTATCGCTCCGATGACGGCGGCGCGACGTGGCGGCGCACGCACGACGACTACATCGACGGGGTGTACTATTCGTACGGCTACTATTTCGGGCAAATCCGCGTCGCGCCCGACACCCCCGACCGGCTGTACATCATGGGCGTGCCGATCCTCAAGTCGGAAGACGGGGGGCAGACGTGGGCGAGCATCAATCGGGAGAACGTCCACGCCGACCATCACGCGCTGTGGGTGGACGCCCGCCGAGCCGGGCGCCTCATCAACGGGAACGACGGCGGCGTCAACATTTCGTACGATGACGGCGAGACGTGGACGAAGGCCAATGCGCCGGCGGTGGGGCAGTTCTACGGCATCGCCGTCGATGATGCGAAGCCGTACAACGTCTACGGCGGGCTTCAGGACAACGGCGTGTGGGTCGGACCGAGCACCTACGAGTATAGCCTCCGTTGGCAGGCCACGGGAGACTATCCGTACGACTTCCTCCTCGGAGGCGACGGCATGCAGGTGGAGGTCGACACCCGCGACAACGCGACCGTGTACACCGGCTTTCAGTTCGGCAACTATTTTCGGGTGAACCGGCATACGGGCGAACGCGCACGCATCCGCCCGACCCATGAACTCGGCGAGCACCCGCCCCGCTTCAACTGGCAGACGCCGATCCATCTCTCCCGCCACAACCAGGACATCCTGTACATGGGCGCAAACCGGCTCTACCGCTCGATGAACCGGGGCGACGACTTCACGCCCATCTCGCCCGACCTCACCGGCGGCGGGCGCCCCGGCGACGTGCCCTTCGGCACGCTCGCCACCATCGACGAATCCCCTCTCACGTTCGGGCTGATCTATACCGGGAGCGACGACGGGCTCATCTACGTCACCCGCGACGGCGGCGCGGCATGGACGCGCGTCTCGGACGATCTCCCGCAACACCTGTGGGTGAGCCGTGTGGAGGCCTCGCATCATGCCGAGGGACGCGTATACGCCGCCCTCAACGGCTATCGGTGGGACAACTTCGAGGCGTACGTCTATCGCTCCGACGACTACGGACAGACGTGGACGCGCATCGGGACCGACCTCCCGCTCGAACCCGTCAACGTCGTCACGGAGGATCCGGCGAACGAGGACGTGCTCTATGTGGGCACGGATCACGGCGTGTACGTCTCGCTCGACGGCGGCGCGTCGTTCATGATGATGGACAGGAATCTGCCGTACGCGCCCGTCCACGACCTCGTCGTGCAGGCGCGGGAGAAGGACCTCGTCGTCGGCACGCACGGCCGCTCGATCTACGTCGCGAACGTCGAGCACGTGGAGGCGCTCACGCCGGAGATGCGCGAGAAGCCGGTCCACCTCTTCCCGATCGAGGAGGTCACGCGCCGCGAGAACTGGGGCGAGCGCTTCGCCGAATGGGCCGAGTACAACGAACCGGAGATCGAACTGCCGTACTTTGCAGGGGCCGCCGGCTCGGCCATGATCCGCGTCTCCACCGATGACGGGATGCTCCTTAGGGCTTTCACCGACGACGCCGAGCGCGGCTTGAACTATCCCACGTACGACCTTTCCGTCGCCCCCGAACGCGCCGAGGCGTACAATGAAAAGCAGACCGGCGAGGACGCGAAAAAGATGGAAGCTGCCGCCAACGGGAAGATTTACCTGCTCCCGGGCACGTACACCCTCGAGGTGACGATCCACGGTGCGACGGCCACCGGCACGCTCACGATCAAAGAGCCTCGCCGTCGTCGCTGATCCCCGCTCCCCGTTCCTTGCTCCCTCTCGATCCCCGTATCCCCATGATCCCTCGTCCCTTCCTCCCGATGCTCGGCCTCCTCTTTGCCGCGACGGCGCTTGCGCAGCCTTCCGCCGAGGAGGTCGTTCGGAGAAGCATCGCGTATCACGACCCCGCCGGGGTGTGGATGACGCGCACGCACCACCTCACGCTCATCGAGACCCGTCCCGGCGGCAAGGACCGGAAAACTTCGCTCGTGCTCGACTATCCGACGGGCGGCTTCTCGTACCGCTCCGAGCGCGAGGGGCGCGTCGTAGAGGCGGCGTGGGACGGCGAGCACTGTTCGGCCACGCTCGACGGCTCCGCCGACATCCCCGACGACCTCCGCGAACGCTACCGGCTCTCATGCGAGGGCGTGCAGTGGTGGCACGCGTATTACGGCTACATGCACAGCCTCCCGATGAACCTCGCCGACCCCGGCGTCCGCCTCGATCCCGAAGTGAAGACCACGACGTTCGCCGGGCGCGAGGCCTACGTCGTCCGCGTCACGTACGAAGAGCCCGGCTCCGACACGTGGTACTTCTACTTCGATCCGGTCACGTACGCCATCGTCGGAAGCCGCTTTTACCACGACGAAAGCGCGAACGACGGCGAGTACATCATCTTCGAGGGCGAGGCGACCCACGGGGGCATCCGCCTGCCGAAGACCATGAAATGGCACGTCAACGCCGACGACCGCTTCCTCGGTGCGGACATCATCGAAGCCTATACCCACGACGGTTCGTGAGCCCGTTCACCGGTTCGTGCGCGTGGCCGTCGTCGTTTTTTCGGCTTCGGCCGAGAGGTCGAACTTGAGGCCGATCCAGTCTTTCACCTTGACCATGAGGAGCGAAGGCCGCTCCATGTCGAAGTCGGTGATCTTCACGTCGAACGCGCCTCTGGCACGGAGCCGATCCCCGTCTCGCATCACCTTCGCCACCGTCTCGATGGGCTTCGTGACGCCGTGAAACGTGAGATTCCCTCTGATGCGCCAGAACGCATCCGCCTGCCCGTCGGCGACCGAGTCGATGGGCGTCACTTCGGTGGCGTCGAAGCTCACTTTCGGAAAGAGATAAAACTCTACGACTTCGGCCATGTGCGAGTCCCGGTTCCGGTTGCCGCTGTCAAAGGAGAGCACCGGGATCTCGACGTGGATCGCCGTCACGGCGCCGTCCGGTCCGATTTCGACCGTTCCGGTGGCGCTATGGCTGACGCCGTCCCACTTGTGGGCGGGGTGATCCATCGAATACGTGACGGTGCTTTCTTTCGGGACGATGTGATACACCGTTTGCGCCAGGGCTGTGAGCGGCGCCGCGAGGAGGAGCGTGAAGAGCACGCCGGCGAACGAGGAAAGGCGAGTGTTCATGAGGAATCGAGGGTTGTCGTCGGGAAAAGCAGGGTTCCGTCCCTGCGGACGGTGCGGGCATTCGGTGCGCCGGGGACGCGGGGGGGTCATTTGAAGAAAGTCACCACGATCATTCCCGCGCTGAAGGCGGCGAAGGTGGCATAGCCGAGCGCCTGATGGGTCCGTAGCCGGGACCGCGAGCCGCCGCCCTCGTCGTCCGGCGCGAACATCGGCGTGAGGATCATGCCGGCAAGGTGCAGGGCGGCAAAAATCTTGTGGAAGGTGATGGTGTCGAGCCCGCCGCCGCCCCGGATGAGTTTGGGGGGCGAGGCGAAGGCCAGCGCCGCCGTGGCCGTATACAGCCCGATGGTGAGCGAGACGGACGTCGTGTGGACGTTGCCGTTGCCGCCGTTGAAGGCCGCCTGCCCTGCGATGACCGTCGTGGCCATCGAGGCGACGGTGACGAGGCCGAGGGTCTGATGGAGCGAGAGCATCTTCCGCCGGATCTTGACGATGCGCCGGAGGTCGTTGACGGGAGTTTCCCGGTCCGTTTTAAAGATTCCCGTTGCGCGGAACAGGCCGTGCCGTCCCCAGAGTCCTTTTTCGAGGAAGGACATGTGGAGCGTGTCGAGCGGGGAGCCGTCCCGTATACCCGGGCGCCATTCGGGCGTTGCGGAGAGCGTCGGAGCGGGGGCGAGGCGGACCGGGACGAGCGAGGAGGGTTGCACCGTCAGACCCGGATGGATCATTTCCATGCGAAGCTCGACCCGGGTGAGGCGAACTTCGGGCGGAGGAGCGGCGGTCGAGTCGGGAGGTGCGGCGTGGGAGCGGTGGGGGAACGGGAGGAAAAGAATCGCGAGGACACCCGCAAGTCTCCACATGGCCGGCCTCATCAGTTTTGTGGGAAGGATCATCGAGCGACAGGCGGTCGCAAGGATGCGTATGAAGTGGCAACGGGCATCGGCAGAGAAGGGTTCTCACCCTTTGATGAGAGAATGATGAGAAAAAAACGGTCTCCGGCGTGAGGGCCGAAGACCGTGGGTACGAAGCGAAAAAGGATGTCGGGGTTGGTCCCGTCAGAGGTTCATTTCAGGAGCATCATGCGCCGAGTGGCCTTGAAGCCGGCGGTTTCGAGCACGTAGAGATAGAGGCCGGCGCTCAGCTCGGAGGCGTCGAAGGAGACGCGGTGCCGGCCGGCCTCGCGGAAGCCGTCGGCGAGGGTCGCCACCTCTTGCCCGAGGAGGTTGAAGACGCGGAGCGAGACACGGCCCGGCTCGGGAAGCGCGAAGCTGATCGCGGTCGAGGGATTGAACGGGTTGGGGTAGTTCTGGTCGAGCGCAAACGCATCGGGGAGGGCCTTTCCGGTGATGTCGGCATCGAGGCGAGCCGCTGCGGCTTCGGCCTTCGCGCCGGGTGCGCCGAGGTCGGAAGCCCATCCCCGCGCCGCGACGGGCGCGGTCCCCGCCGCCTTCGAGAAGGGGAAGCTGTCGCTGTCGTCCGCCGTGGGGAACGTGCCCACGTTGCCGGTGAACGTGTAGTCGCCGGCCGGCGCGCCGCCGGGGATCGTCTGCGTCAGGGTACGGGTGATGTTTCCGCCGGCGGGAATCGTCTTCGAGACCTGCGCGAGCGTCCGGTTGATGCCGCCCGGCCCGTCGAGCACGAGCCACAGGTCCACGTTCTGAGCGGCAGCCGAATTGTTCACGACGTTCAGATCATACGTGAAGCTCCCGCCGCCCGGAGGGATGACGATGTCGGTGCTCTCCGGGGTGAGCGTGAGGACGACGTCCGGCGCGCCGGACGTCTGCATGAAGACGAAGTAGCTCTGACATCCGCCGAGGAAAAGGTCGAGCTTGCCGTCGTTGTCGATGTCGAGGACGCCGACGTCGAATGTGGAGACGTTCCACGCGTTGTCCTGGCTGCCCCAGGGGTCGGCGAGCGAGCCGGAGTGGAGCGCCGCGTTTTCGAGCATCGTGAAGCGGCGCGAGGTGCCGCCGGTGGTGCACGTGGGGATGTCCACGTCCACGTCGGCGATGGCCAGGTCGAGGTCGCCGTCGTTGTCGAGGTCGGCGAGCTTCACGTTTCCGCCGAAGCTGGTCGTCCGGGGCGAGTCGGTGAGGGTGTTTTTCTGAAACAGCACCTGAGTGTCGGGGATCACGCTCACGGCGAGGTCCACGTAGTCTTGTCCGTCATCGACGACGTAGACGTCCATCAGGGCGTCGTCGTTCAGGTCGCCGGTGGTGAACATGTACGGGGACGTGCCGGGGATCTTCTCCCAGTTGGTGAAATGTCCGTCGCCGTCGTTGAAGAGGAGGAAGTTGCCGATGGCGTTCCAGGGGGGCACGCTGTTGAGCGTGGAGGTTTTGATGATGTCCCGGTCGCCGTCGTTGTCCATGTCGTGAATCTCGACGGAAGTTCCGAAGCCGGAATTGCGGAGGTCGCCGAGCCGGGCGAGTGTCTCGTCGGTGAAGAACCCCGCGCCGTCGTTCATCAGAAGCACGTCGAAGGAGGTGCCGAACTCTTTGTAGTTGGAGAAATAGAGGTCGAGCGAGCCGTCCCCGTCGAGGTCGCCGGCCCACACGGCGCAGAACTGGAGCGGCGCGACGGTGATGAGCGGGAGGCGGGTGTCGGATTCGTCGGCAAGGCCGAGCCAGTCGCCGTTGCCGTCGTTGCCGAGGTTGCGATACAACCGGGGTTGCCCGGCAAAGGTGTTCGCGATGATGAGGTCGTCCCACCCGTCGCCGTCAAAATCGCCCACGAACACGTCGCGGGCGTCGGTGGGCGTGGTGAGGAAGCCGGGTGCGTACTCGGCGGTGCGGTCGACGAGCGTGCCGTTCTCGTTGAGTAGAAGCACGTCCGTGCGCGCGCCGGGCGTGGAGAACGGCTCCTTCCGCACGACGACCACGTCGTCCCATCCGTCCTGGTTGAAGTCCGTCACGCCAATGTCTTTTTCCTGGTCGTCGTTGAGCGTGACGGTGCTCAGGCTCAGGCGCGCGGCGGTATCATCCTGAAAATCGATCCACTGGCTCATACTGTCGGCGGGCACGACGGCCCAGATCAGGAGCAGGGCGAGGAGGCAAAGGTTCCTTGGCGTAGGCATGGCGTCAGAGGGGGCAAGTGGCGGCAACGAAGCAACGACGCGGAGAGCGGTCTGCCCAGAGAAAAGTGCATCTATGGCCGACGCGGCGCGCGCCCCTTATGCGAACCGAAAAGAATGGCGGCGGCATACGGAAAGGGACCTCAAAATGCCGGATCCCCATACAAAAGTCAACCCCGTCCCCGGCGATCTCCCCCTCGGATCAGAGGAAAAGAGGAGCCGGAGACGGGGCGTCTTCGGGTGAGCGATCGGGTGAAAGGGGGCTAGAAGCCTACGTACTGCGGCGGGACGATGCCGTTGAGACGGAGATAGATCGCCGTCTGCCCGCGATGGTGCGTCACGTGGTCGCGCATGGTGAGGACGACCTGCTCCTTCGTGAAGTTCTGCTCGAAGAGGCTGATCGGCTCCTCGATTTCAGCCGTGGGCATGGCCCGGATGCACGCGGCGCAATAGTCGAACACCGCTCCGAGGGCGCTCGTGATCTCGGCCTTCGTCGTCGCGCCCTTGAGGTCGATATCGGGTTGCGGCAGACCGCTGACGCGGTTGCCGAAAAAGGCGTTCGCCCCGGCGATGTGGAGGATCTGTTCGGCAAACGTGCGGACCTCGGGCGTCGGCCTGAAATCGTACGTGTCTGCGGGCATGGCCTCGGCATAGGCGAGCGTGAACGCCCCCGCGCGTTTCCAGGTCGGAAGGAAGTCATGGGCGAAATCGCGGAGCGCCCGGGTGCGGGCGGGGGAGGGACGGGCAAGCGCCGAGGGGACGCCGCCGACGGTCAGCGCCGCCGCACCGAGCGAAAGAGACTGGAGAAATCGGCGGCGTGCGGTGGTTCGGTTGGTCATGGCGAACGGGGGCTGAATGGGAAAAGGGTCCGGGGTAAATGAATGTACACGGAGATGAAGCGAAGCAGGTTGCGTTTGCGCGTCGCGCTCGCGTGCGCCGTTCGCGCCGAGCGGGACCCATTCCCGGTCTCTCCCGTTTCACCGGCTTTCCTCAAACCTTTCTTTTCGACCCGGCGCGTGAGGCCCTGTACGCGCTACCGACACCATCCGACGAGATCATGATGAAGCTCAGACTCCTGCCCGCCGTCCTTTTTCTGTTCACGCTCGCCGCTTGCACCTCGACGCGGCCGCAGACGGCGGAACCGGAACCGCCGGCGACCGAGGCTCCGGCGACGAGGGCCGAGACGAGGGCCGATGAAACGCCCGCGCCCGGAGCCCCTGCCCCGAAGGCGCGTCCGGACGACTGGTTTCAGTATACGGAGGACGACGGCGGCTTCCCGGGCGTCGGTGTGGCCGAGGCGTACGAGACGCTGCTCAACGGTCGGAAGCCCGCGCAGACCGTCGTCGTCGCCGTGATCGACTCGGGCGTGGACATCGAGCACGAAGACCTTCAGGGCAAGGTGTGGGTCAACGAGGACGAGACGCCCGGCAACGGCAAGGACGACGACGGCAACGGGTACGTCGACGACGTGCACGGGTGGAACTTCATCGGCGGTCCGGACGGGCGGAACGTGCGGTACGATACCTATGAACTGACCCGCGAGTACGTGCGGCTGAAACCCCGCTTCGAGGGCAAAACCCTCGCCGACATTCCCAAAGAAGAGGAGCACCTCTACCGGTACTTCCTCGACCTCAAAGCCGAGTACGACGAAAAGGTCGCGTCTACAAATGAGCAGTTGACGAATATCGGCGGGTTTCTTCCGGCGGCGGAACGGGCGACGAAAATCCTCCAGGAGCACTTCGGCAAGGAGGAAATCACGGCGGACGACCTGCAGAAGATCGAGTCGGGGCAGACGCAACTCGGCGGGGCCAAGCAGGTGCTTCAGTTCCTCTTTGCCAATGAGATCACGCTCAAGGACCTTCGGGATTACGTCGAGCATCTGGAGACGGACCTCCAGTATCGCCTCGACCCTGATTTCGACCCGCGTCCCATCGTCGGAGATGACTATGCGAACGTCGAGGAACGGATTTATGGGAACGCGGACGTCATCGGTCCCGACCCCGAGCACGGGACGCATGTGGCGGGCATCATCGGCGCGGAGCGGGACAACGGTCTCGGCGCGAAGGGCGTCGCCGAACCGGTCCGCATCATGGTGATCCGCACCATCCCCGACGGCGATGAGCGCGACAAGGACGTCGCCAATGCCATCCGGTATGCGGTGGACAACGGCGCGGAGGTCATCAACATGAGCTTCGGGAAGAGCTATTCGCCGCAAAAGGAGGCGGTCGATGCGGCGGTCCGGTATGCGCAGGAGCATGACGTGCTGATCGTGCACGCCGCCGGCAACGACGCGAAGAACGTCGACGAGGAGGACAACTTCCCCACCCGCGTATTCGCCGACGGCGGTCGGGCCGAGAACTGGATCGAGGTGGGGGCCACTTCGTGGAAGACCGGCGAGAAACTCGTTGCCGACTTCAGCAATTACGGGGCCGCCACGGTCGATCTCTTCGCGCCGGGCGTGGCCATCTTCTCGACGCTCCCCGGCAACGAATACGGCGAGCGGCAGGGGACGAGCATGGCGGCTCCGGTGGTCTCCGGCGTGGCGGCGCTCGTGCGGGCCTATTACCCCGACCTTTCGGCTCCTCAGGTTGCCGAGCTGCTCATGCGGACGACCACCCCGCACGCGGGCGAGCAGGTCGCCGTGCCCGGCACGGACGGCGTCGTCGCGGACTTCGCCACGCTCTCCGCCACGGGCGGCATCGTCAATGCGTACGCGGCGCTCAAAGCCGCCGGGGCGATGGAGAAATGACCCGCGATCCGCGCGCTCACGGCATCATCTCAACGGCGGGATTCGAGAGGCGGGCGGCGTATTGGGGCGGCGTCGGGGCCAGGCGGGGGAGCAGAGCGTCGCGCACGGCGAAAAAGGCTTCGCGGTTGGCCTCCAACACCGGCCCGGACGAGGGGAAGTCTTCTCGGAGATGATTGACCTGACTGCCGTTTTTCCAGAACCGATAGCACACGTGCGGTCCGGTGGCGAGTCCGGTGCTGCCGACGTATCCGATCACGTCGCCCTGCCGGACCTGCGCGCCGGGACGGATGCCCTTCGCGATCTTCGACATGTGGAGGTAGCCCGTCGTGTACGTGCCGTTGTGCCGAATCTTGACGTAATTGCCGTTGTATTTTTTGTGCCGCGCCTCCACGACCACCCCGTCGCCGGTGGCGCGGATGGGCGTCCCTCGCGGTGCGGCATAGTCGGTGCCCAGGTGGGCTTTGTATCGCTTCTGAACCGGATGGAACCGGCTCCGTGAGTACCGCGAACTGATGCGGGCAAACTTCACCGGCGACATCAAAAAGGCTTTTCTCAGGCTGTTTCCTTCCTCGTCGAAAAAGTCCGGCTTCCCGTCCTGTACGAAGCGGAAGGCGAGATAGTCGCGCCCGGCGTGGCGAAAGCGGGCGGCGCGGACGGCTCCGATGCCGAAGGGCTGCTCGTCGACCAGCTTTTCTTCGAAGATGACCTTGAAGGCGTCGCCTTTCTGGATGCGGTAAAAGTCGATCTGCCAGGCGAACACTTCCGAAAGCTCGACGGCGAGCGCGGGGTCGACGTTTTGATCGGTGAGGGCATTATAGAGCGAACTCGTGATGACGCCTTCGACCTCACGCTCCACCACGCGCACGGGACGCTCTCGCTCATAAACCCTGAGCGAGTCCCGGAGGTCGAAGACGACGTAGCGAACCGGGTCCTGTTCGTAGACGAGATACCGGACCGACTGAAGCGAGTCGTCGGTGACGTAGAGACGGATCGACTTGCCCGCGCGGAGACGGCGCACGTCGAAGACGGGGCGGGCGATCTCGGCGGCGCGGACGATGATGGGGTAGGCGACGCGGTGCGGGGCGAGCAGGTCGGTGAACGTCTCGTTGCGCCGGATGCGATGGTCCACGGTGCGGAAACGTCCCGCTTCGATGCCGTACTCGTCGAGGAGGGGACCGGGTTCGGGCGCGGAAAGGGGGTCTTCGACCGGGTCGGCGGGCTTTTCCCGGGGGAGAAAGACGAGGACGAGAAGCGCGACCAACGCGCAGGCGCCGAAGAACGACGTTCGAGATGAGAGACGGAGCGACATGCCTCGGAAGGATGGATGAACGGGACGCCGGAGGGGGGCGCAACGGGCGAAAGATAGGGAAAAGTCCGGGCCCGGAAAAAAGGAATTGGCGGAAAGCCCGCGAAGAACCGTGCGCCGGGTCGTTTCTGCGTGTGCGAGGGAAAGGGGTTCCGTCGTGTGGTTGTGCGCGGGTGGGAAATAAATGTATTTTGGCGGCCACACAAAAAGGCAAGGATCGCGCCGTCTCTCATCCACCCGCACCACGCCATGGCCCGCATCGTCATTACCCGCCCGCTCCCGGAAGTCGGCATCGCGCCTCTCCGCGCGGCGCACGAGCTCGTCATCGACAACATCGGGCCGGATACGGGCGGCGACGAGGACCGCATGATCGAGGCCGCTCGCGACGCCGACGCCCTCATCTCGCTCCTCGACAACCCCGTCACCGCGCGGGTGCTCGATGCCTGCCCGAGACTCAAGGTCGTCGCGCAATGCGCCGTCGGATACGACAACATCGACCTCGACGCGGCGCGCGCCCGGGGCATCGTCGTGACGAACACGCCGGGGGTGCTCACCGAAGCCACCGCCGACTTCACGTTTGCGCTCCTGCTCGCCGTCGCCCGTCACGTGATCCCCGCGGACCGGTACGTGCGCGAAGGGCGTTTCCGGCGATGGGAAACGATGCTTTTGCACGGGATGGAGCTATCGGGAAAGACGCTCGGCATCGTCGGTCTCGGGCGCATCGGGCAGGCGGTGGCGCGGCGCGCGCTCGGGTTCGGGATGAAGGTCCGCTATCACAACCGCCGACGCGCCAACCCGACCGTAGAGAGGTTGTGCGGGGCCGAGTACGTGACGATGGACGCCCTCCTCGCCGAAAGCGACGTCGTCTCGATCCACTGCCCGCTCAACGCCGAGAGCCGCCATCTCTTCGACGCGGATGCTTTCGCGAAGATGAAGCGGACGGCGTTGCTCGTGAACACGGCGCGCGGCCCCATTGTCGATGAGGAAGCGCTCGTCGGGGCGCTTCGCTCGGGGAGGATCGCCGGGGCGGGTCTCGACGTGTACGAGCGCGAGCCGGAGGTGCATCCGGGGCTCCTCGCGCTCGACCGCGTGGTGCTCGCGCCGCACCTGGCCAGCGCCACCGTCAAGGCTCGCACCGCCATGGCTCGAATGTGCGCCGAGGCCGTCCTTGCCGTGCTCGAAGGAAGCGAGAAAATCCCCAATCGGGTGGCGTGAAGGTGCGCTTTCTCGGTGCGTCCGGGCTTCGCTCGGGTCATGTCATCGGGCTCGCGTGCGCTCATCATTCCGTCAAAAAAAAAGGCTCCCCTCGGGAGGAAGTGTGCCGGAAATCGTGAGGAGGCCTTTGTTCAATCGACCCCCCGATCCTCACGTTTCCCGAGACGCTTTCCCCTCCACGAGGGAAGCCGTGTCACGGTCGTATGCGGTGCGTCAGAGGTGGATGTTCACGAGCGAGAGCGCCACGGAATACCGCCCGCCCGCGCCCATCGTGTCGGACTTCGGCGAAGCGGAGACGGCGATGCCGAACTCATAGACGCCGGTGCGAAGGCCGATGCCGCCGCCTAGGGTGAGCGCGCCGTTGCCGCCGAAGCGGAATCCCGCCCGAAGCGGGACCGGACCGAGGCGGTATTCGCCGCCCGCATGGAAAGAGGCCTTTTGGGTGAGGTTGCCGGGCGCGTCGTTGAGTGCCTTCGAGAGGCCCATGTTCATCGACAGGCGTCCGAAGTACCATGCGGAGCCGAAGTGCAGCGCCGTCGGGAGGCTCGTCGAGAAGCCGCCGGGCGCGCGGTTTACGTCGTCATAGGCATCGCGAGCGAGGCTGTCGAGGACGTTCTCGGCATAGCTTCCCACGTCGCCGTCGAACTCATCGTTGATGCGACCCGTATCCAGTTCGAGCCCCTCGAAGCGGAACGAACGGTTCGTCGGCGTCACCACCTGCGCGTCGGTGTCCCACGAGACCGAGCCGAGGTCGGTCAGGCTGGCGGAGACGAGCACGTTCTGCGAGGCCAGATAGGTGAGCCCGAGGTCAACGCCGAACCCTTTGCCGGCCACCGAACCGAAGGGGTTGGAGAAGGACACGTCGCTGAAGGGATCGCTCTGAAAGAGGTCGAAGGTGTTGAAAAAGTCGCGGCTGATGGCGCCGGCGGTGCGGATCGTATAGTCAAAGTCGTGCGTGACGGCGTCTTCGGAGACGGAAGCCGTGGAGGTGAACACGCCCCGGCTGTAGCTCGTGCCGAAGACGACCTTCGGAGCCACGCCGACGAGGAGGCGTCCCATGCGGTGATTGACGGCCACCGAGACCTCCGTCGTCGCCATCGAAGCGAAGGAGCCGTCGATGGGGATGTTCCGGTTCTCATCGAGGCCGCGCAGGACGAGGTCGAGCCATCCCCGGTTGACGCCCACCCGGTTGAAGGAGCGGGCGCGCACGGCCACGCCCATCGCCCAAGAGTCCTTCCGAACCGTAAGCGCAATGGGGACAAATGTGGCATACAGCCCCGCCGTCCGCTGCTCGTTGGCCTCCGTGGACCCGAACCAGCCGTCGAGCACCTCGGAGACGTCGGCGTCGCTCAGGCTCCGTCCGCCGGTGAAGAAGTCGTTGTAATAGTTGAACTGAAAGAGGTCGCCGCCGCTGAAGGCAGACGTATTGCCCAGGGTGAGCACCACGCGCGCGCCCCGGTCACTCAGAAGGAGGTTGGCCGGGTTAAAGGTGATGGCGTCATTGTCGCGGACGAAGGCGGGCCCGCCGCCGCCCGTGCCGAGCATCGAGGCGCCGCGCGTCTCTACCTGGGCCTGGACTTCGGCGGATACGGTGAAACAGAAAAACGCAAGGGCGAAGTATTTGGAGAGGCGGGAATAGTTCATCGTATGGTGCATCATGAGGGGAGGGACGCGGTTGGGGCGATCGGACGGGATCAGTTTCCGCCGACGTTCACTTCGAAACGGAAGTCGCCCTGGAGGCTGAGCTTCACCGTGTCGTCGGTGCGGAGGCGCGCCGAGGGTCCGGAGGGGTCGGTCTCGAAGCCGAGCACGAGCCGGATCTGTTGTCCCCGGCTGAGCCGGCGAAGCTCATCTTCACTGACGGGGATCTCGACCATGCCCGGGCGCATCTCGGCAGCCGTGCCGTTGGCGTCGGTTTTCGCCGGTTCGAGGCGGAGGGCCGGGTTGCCCTCGGTGGGGAAGGCGACCGTCACCTCGCCGAGGGCATCGAGCACTTCGAGCCGGGCATCGAGGCCGAGGGGGATGCCGTTCTCGTAGGCGAGCCGGAGCGTGGCGCCCTCGACGAGCACGTCCTTCGTCGGGTCGGTCAGATCGGAGAGGTCCGAGAGGTTGGCGTCGACCACATCGCCGAAGGTGAAGTCGCCGCCGATGTTGACCGGGATGCTCGCTCCGATGGAAGCGCTGAGTTCGAACGGTTCGACGAGCACGTCGTGACCCCCGCCGGCCTGCACGAGCGCCCTGCCCACGTAGCGCACCTCCTGCGGCAGTTCGCTGATGAACGCGTCCACGTTCGAGTTCGAGGCATCGAGCACCACCGTCCGCGTCACCGTCTGGCCGGGCACGGGCGCTCCTTCGAGGGACAGGCGGATCATGTCTTCCGGACGCACCGGCGCCCCGCCGGCCGTGAACCCGGCGGCCATCGTGTCGGCGGCGGAGACGGCGTTGGCGCCCTTTCCGCTGAGATAGACCGTCTGCCCGTCCGACGTCGTGCCGACGAGCACTGCGTAGAGGTCGAGGTCGGTGGTGATGTTGGTCTGGATATTGAACGTGAACTCGGAGCCTGAAAAACTGAGGCCGTCGATATCCTGGTCGGCGAGGTCGTCAAGGTTGTCGAGGCTGGTCAGAGCGGCCTCGGCGTCGTCGAGCACGTCGAGTTGTCCGTCGCCGTTGGCGTCGTCGGTTACGTCGGTGGAGAAAGGCTCGATGAAGGCGGAGACGGTTCCGATCTCGGCGTCGCGCACCTGGATGGAAGCGCTGATCTCATCCGACGCATCGATGGTGCGCGTTGAGGCGGCGGCTTCGCTCGTGGCGTTAATGTGATACGTGAGCTGGTTGTCGAGCGGATAGACACGGACGTCGCTCAGATCCACGGAAATGTCTCTGGGCCCTTCATTCCGGTCGATCTTCCGATATTTGAAAGCCTGGGGATTGTCGAAGGAGCCCTGAAAAGAGATCACGAGCGTGTCGCCGACGCCATAAGGGGGCAGCCGAAAATCGGGAAGGCTGATGTCCACGCGCTCGAGACTGAGGTCGAATCCGTTGAGCAGGTCGGAGATTTCGAGCGCGCCGCTCTTCAGCGTCACGTAGTCCGCCTCGGAGGTGAACCGGACGTCGTCCACGTCGAGGTCGAATATTCCGTCGGTGTTGAACGTCTCGGCGTCGGGGGTGAAGCTCAGCCGATCGATTTCGACGAAGCCGTCGAAGCTGAAGGCAAGGCCCTGGTCGGCTTTGAGCGTGACCGTCTGGTCGGCGCCCTCGCTCGAAGCTCGCGCCGAGATCGACACGCGCGTTCCGATGCCGACGTTGCTCAGGTCCACCGGGAAGTCGGTCGAAGCGCCGGGGGGGATCTCCGGTCCGCTGGTGGAAAGGATCGTCGATCCGGCGGGAAAGCGGTCTACGGGGTCCACGTTCGTGATGTCGAGCGCCTCGATCCGGACCATGATCGGCAGCGTGTTCGTCACGGTGATGGTGGCTTCTCCCTCGCGCGTGACCATGCCGCTGAAGTTGACGTCCTCGGCGCTGACCGAGAGCTCGTTCTTCGAGAAGTCGATGTCGGATTGCGCGGGCACGTTGGTCACGACCGTCTCGCCGTACCGAAGGGGTTCCAGGTTCGTTTTCACCCGAACCGCGCCGGGGTTGGACAGCAACGGCGTAGCGTCGCCGTCGGCGCCGACGTCGAGGCGATAGGTGAGATCTTCGGTGGATAACTGCTGTCCGGCAACGCTGACGCGGGTCGTGGCGCGCGCGCCGGGCGCCACGAAGCCGAAGGCGCCGCTCCCGATCTCGACGCCATTCTGAAGCAGCGTGACGCTTGCCGGGTCTGCCGGGTTCGTCGCCGAGGTGAGCGTTTCGGCGGCGAGGTCGTTGATGAGTTCGATTGTGAAAGCGTTCACGCCCTCGGTCTCGTCGGTGAAGCGCACGGCGGCGAGGCTGAGGTCGTTGAGCGTGACGAGGTTGACCTTGGGCGGGACGAGGAAGTTCGGGATGGTGAGGTTCGTCTCGCCGCTGACGGGGTCGGGCAGGACGGGCAACTCGGCGAAAAGCTCGGGCGGCAGCGGGGCATCGTTCGGATCGAGCGTGAACACGTCGAGTTGCGTTTCAAACGATGCGCTGAAGCTCTGCCGGCCCAACTCGCCGATGGACACCGCCACCGCCACCGGCGTCATGTCGAAGCCGGGGATCACGTCGTCGAGGGCGCCGATCTCGAAGTCGTCGAGGTCCTGAATGATGAAGATGGTCTGGTCGGCGTCATTGACCGTGAAGAGCGCGTCGAAGGTCGCGTCGGTCGTGTCGATGAGCGCCTCATACCCGGTCTCACTCGGGCCCATCAGGACGAACGTCTTGTCGAAGATGAGCGGCGCCCGAACGCTGGTTGAGAACGAAAAATCGGGGCCGGTGGTCGGGACGTCGCAGGCGCTCAGGAGCACGAAGAGACCCGAGATCCAGACGGAAAGGGTGCGGTGGGGAAACGAACCCAGCATTAGAGATACCTCTTATGGAACGAATGCTACTTAAGGTCGCGTGAGCGGGCAGGATGGTTTGCCGCGCTCGTCCGTCGTAATAGATCCCGATGGAGCCTTCAGGGACGGTGAAAACAGGGCGTGCGCTTAGATTGCATGTGTGAGAGGGGGATGAGGCTCATATCGTCCATGAGCACGAGGAGTTAAGCTTTCACTCATACGAGCCGGTTTTATCACCGACGTGCGTAAAAAGAAGGATCAAGCGAAAGTCTCGATGTCAGAAGGTATGTCGGGATAAAAAATCTTTAAGAAAAAAACACCGACATGTTCTACGGAAATGATAGTGCATTCGCTGAAATAATTCCTGATTGGGCCAGAGATTGCCTTATTAGGAATTCAGATGCACTGCCAATGACTCATACAAATATGTAATCCCGGGTGCAATGTCAAGTGCGGGTTATAGCTTGAAGGACATAATGCAAAAATATTCTATATCTGGGTTATGCGAGACTGCAGAAATCGTCCGTGTCGGTTCAATATAGGGCTTTGCCACAGGGGCCGAAGGTGATCGTGTGCAATCTGTGGTGTGCCATGGTTATCTTGTTTGGAGAAGCCGCCTCTCGGTTTGTCTTGTCGAGAGATGCTTCTTTCCGTGTGTGCGCCTTTCTCATCTTTATCTCACAGGGGTCAACGACATGACTCTCGGCGATATCATGACCCGGCATCTGATGATGGTCCGCATGGACGATCCGCTCCGGGTCGTTCAATTTAAGCTGGATAAGGGGGGGATCCACCATTTGCTCGTCATGGATGGTTCGACGCTGGTCGGGATCATCTCGGATCGCGACCTTCTCCGCGCCGTGAGCCCCTACGTGGACACGCTCTCCGAACGGGAGCGGGACCGCCGAACCCTCGAAAAACGCGCACATCGAATCATGAGCCGACACCTGATTACGGCGCACCGGGACATGCTCATCGATGAGGCCGCATTGCTGATGCTGGAAAAAGACATCTCCTGCCTGCCCATTCTCGATGAGGAGG